>CAZJQZ010000170.1:0-4552 GCA_964548045.1 uncultured Dehalococcoidia bacterium
GCGTTTCCGGAGCTGTATTGATAAGCGATGTTCGGACCTCCTGAAACGGGCCCTGCCGGGGTTTGAGGCGATGAGACCGTATGCGGCGGAGATGAAACCGTAACCGTGGTGGAATCGCTGTCCTGCTTGCCGCCGCTGTCGAAGACGACAAGTGTTATCGTGAAGGCCCCGACCTGTGTGAAGGTGTGAATGGGATTTTGAGCGGTGGAATCGGCGCCGTCCCCGAACTCCCAATGGTAGGTATAGGGAGGAGTGCCTCCCGAGGCGTGGGCGGTGCAGCTCACGGCCAGCGGAGCGACTCCGGAAAGAGGAGATGCGGATAGGGATGCCTGCGGGGGAGGGGGATTGATGAGTGCGCTGATGAGGATATTGGCCGTGTCAATGCGGCCCTGATCGTCGGTCAATGTGAGGACGGCCGTGTATGTGCCGGCCAGGTTGTAGGAGTGGCTGGGACTTTGGATGTCAGAACTGTTTCCATCTCCGAAGTCCCAATGAAAACTGTAGGGCGGGGTTCCGCCCGAAGCAATTCCTGTGAATTCGACGGCAAGCGGAATGAATCCGGATTCAGGCGCGGCGGACGCACCGGCAGACAAAGGATCGGGAGGAGCATCCACTCGGATCGTGAGGCTGTCAGAATCCGATTTTCCCGTGCCGTCCGTAACCGTAAGGTCGGCTGCAAAGGTGCCGGCCTGGCTGTAAGTATGGTTGGGATTCTGTTCGGTGGAATCGGTTCCGTCCCCGAAGTCCCAATGAAAACTGTAGGGAGTGGCTCCCCCGGAAGCAGAAGCGGTGAACTCCACGGTTAGGGGTGCCTCGCCGCTGTCCGTGGAAGATGCGGAACTGGCGATAAGCGGTGGGCTCTGGATTTCATGCTCATAGGCGCCGATATCAGGAGAAACTCCGGAATAGGCGAGACTGACGCCCTGGCCCGAGTTCCAATTGAAGGAACGGTCCAGATAGAGGATGTGTGCGTCATAATCGATGCCGATGATGCGTGCGGTCGCCGACTGTCCGGAAAGCTGGATCAGATCGCCTTCCACGATACCGAAGCCGTCGGTGAAATAGCCGACATCCTGAACCGGAAGCGTGGTTCCCGATCCTGCGCCTGTGGTCTGGGTCAGGAAAGCTCCGGCATCGATGCACGGGCTGCCGGCCAGCAGATGAAAATCATAGCGGCCGGGATCGGCAAACTGAGGGGAGCCGTGGGAATCCTCGTGATTGTTGACGACGGTGTGGTCGGCCGGATCCGTTTCGGCGGGCTTGTAATAGACGCCGGAATATCGATTGTTGGATATGATGTTGTTTTTGAAGACGATATCACAGAAGGCGCCGGCCGGTAAGCCGGGTAGCTCATTAATGCACACCCCGTATCCGTGATTGGTGTATCCTGAGGAGATGGTTCCGTTCTGTGAAAAAACATTGTGGTAAGCACGTGTGTGGCTTCCCCAGCTGTATAGGCCGTATATCTCCAGGCCGTGTCCGATATTTTGATAAAATCGGTTGAATCGAATGATGCCGTAGGGCTGGTCTGACTCCATCCCGTAGTTAGGCCAGGAGCCATCCGCGAGATTCCCGGAAAAAGCGATGTCGTTGTCTTCATAGATATTGTGTTTATTGAAAAGCTCTTGTTTTCCGGCCAGCTCACATCCTCTTCCCCAGGGATTGTGGATGAAATTGCCGCGGATTATATTATAGGCGCCGTCTATGAGAATACAGTTGTGGCCTACGTAGGAAACATCATTATTTTCGATCAGATTATGGTGTGCTTCCTTTTCCACATAAATGCCTTCTCCAATATCATCCGGGTAGGGAGGTTGGGGGCAACCGATATGGTGGAGTGTATTGTTTGCTATTTTATTATGGTGTGAATATGGGAAAATACGAATGCCCGTGTTCCATCCACCTGATACCAGCTTACAGTAGCGCATGGTGCAATTTTTGATGATGTTATAATTGCTTTTAACGCGAGCAAACATGGTTATGGTAGAGGTTTCCAAAGATCCTCCATCCATGATGAAACCATTGATGCGGATATAATCTCTTCCTGCTATCAAGCGGATGGGTTCGTTGCATCCGGTTAAAATAACCTCTTCGTGATTGTAATTGATATACGTGATGTAAGAACCGGCTCGTCCGGAGTTGGCCGGGTTTATAAAACTGTTGACGAAATCGGATTCCGTATAGGTGCCGCCTCTTACATAAACCGTATCTCCCGCTTCCAGGGTGGCGTTCGCCTTGGCGAAAGTCTTCCATGCGGTTTCCGGGGAACGGCCGGTGTTGAGATCGCTGCCGTTGGTACCGTCGAGATAATAAGCTGTCTGAGCGGATGCCGAAAGCGAGATTCCCAGGGCTATGATACAGACCGTGACGAATGACTTCATGCCTTTTGAAATAATTTTATAAAGACCGATTTTCATGACATTTCTTTCATTTAATTATTAGCAGCCAATTTTCTGCAATAAAGATGCCATTCCCAATAAACGCTGTAACGCATTAACATATAAGCAATTAAAAGCAATTAAGGTGGTTTCAGGAATTTGGCGCGTGACCAATAATTGAACACTTGTGTACATTTTTAAACACCTTGATTATTCATGACTTAAATTGAGTCGGAGATGAAAGGACAATGTCCCGGGTGATATATTGCGCTCGTCTCACCGCTTGCGGCTAATCAGGAGGGGGGAAACCCTGATCGCAGGTGACATAAGCTGAAAAAAAAAGATCATGCTGGTGAGAGAAGTCATAACGCCCGGATTTATGATGATAAGCATACTGGATATCATCAAAGACAAGGCGGAGCGAGAGTGAAAAAGATGCTGGGCGGCAAGATGAAAGACTGAATTAAGGTATGAAAAGCGGGACAAATCTGTAAGGGATTAAGAAGATAAGCTTAGGATAGAGCGGGTGAAAGAGATGGATCCGTGAATCGGCTATCTTTTAATGATGGTTTTTTTATTGTAATCGCAGTCCGTCATCCAGACGATCAATTCCGCTGCCAAGGCTTTTCTCTTGGATTCGATGTCGTCATGGTTGATGCTGCCGTCTCGGTTGAAATCTCCGCATCCAAGCGAAGGCCTCCAACAATCTTGAATCCAAGTGTCATAATTCTGCAGAACATCACGCTGCTTGCCGATCAGATCATCCCGGTCCGCGGTTCCATCGCTGTTGTAATCGCACTCGCTTGGTGTCCAGCCCGCGATCCGGGCAAGCATCCACCAGAGGGCTTTTCCTTTCACAACGCAGCTTTCGAATGTGGTGTGCATGGTTTCGCTTCCATGATAGTGGGGATGTTCACTGGGGACTTGGACTCCATTGTAAAGATAAGTTTCATGTTCGCCGTTGTACCATGCATCGAGATCACCGAAATCATACAAAACTTTGTTATTCTCCCGGCAAAATTTTCTGATCTGCTCGTTTCTCAAGTAGCGAACATATCCCTCTTCTCCTGTTCTTTGAGCGTTTCCCGTACAATAAATAAAGGTGACTTGGGGATAATCCTTTTCCAGTTGTTCGATTGTGTGAAGGTAGGCATTGCGCAAGTAGGGCTCGCTGTAATGGCCCAATTCCGTACACCAGGTGAACATGGACACGTTGATGGCCGGGTAAGCATCGAGAGTCGCTCGCGTATATTTATCACCACCCTTTCTCCAGTAAAGATCCGAGATCACGTACAGCTCATGGAGTTGGCCGTCCATGATGCAGAGATTGGAAGCCTGAGGGAGTTTTTTTTCAGTGCGGGTAAATTTGAGCCGGGGATCGTACTCAGGAAGCGAGAGATCAGCCATGCGTTCGATCCCAACGATAAGCTGACCTCCGTGGGAACGACGGGCGTAATGAAGTTTGATGTTTGATTTAACGGCGTTTAGCCATGCATCGGGAACCTTACCGAGATCCGTGCAGGTGTGGTCTATAATAACTCCCTGCCCGAACACGGAGTTTGAAAAAAAAGACAAGACGATCAGGATATATATGAATTTTTTAAACATTGATTTATTCATGATATGCAGCCTCTTCCTTCTCATTCGACCCTCGATGATAATGTTGGTTATTATTTTACGGAAATATTATAATTTTTCCAGTAGATAATTTACGATAGGTTTGGATTGTGCTTGGAGATGTAGGGACGTGAGGGGGGGGATTTCCCTTATGGGGAGGGGAGAATATCACCCTGAAAGGCGATTGACGGGTTGAGCCGTTTGCTGAAGAATGAGGCTGTGTCCTTGATCGATGCGGTTTGAAGGCTGTACGGGTCTGGGGGACGATTGCTGGAGATGGAGCGAAAAAATCAAATCTTAAGCCTCAACACCCAACGGCGGTAGCCTATCTTTCGCCCAGGGCAATGGAGAATCGATTGAATGTTGTGGTATGATAAATCGAGAGATGTGAAAGGCGTTGCAAGGGGATTGAGATTGAATTTATTTGGTATTCGGCTTCTGCCATTGATGTTGGTGGGGGCAATGCTCATGGGATCCGGGAGCTTCCCCAAAGCACTTAAGCATCAGGAGATATCAAACATGAATCCCACAAACGTCGTACTTATCGGAGCGTCCAT
>CAZJQZ010000171.1:0-4492 GCA_964548045.1 uncultured Dehalococcoidia bacterium
GAAGTTTGGGAGATTATTCATGATGAATATGTCGATAGCGACCAGCTTGACGATCAGGAACTGGCCGAAGCTGCTATCAGGGGTATTATAAATGCTCTTGATGATCCATATACTTCCTATCTCGGTTCCGGGGAAACTGCGATATCTTCGAGCGAACTTGATGGGGAGTTCAGCGGTATTGGAGCTATCCTGTCAGTGAAGGATGGCCAATTGACAGTTGTGGCTCCAATAGCAGATTCTCCTGCGGAAGAAGCTGGCATGAAACCGGATGATGTGATCCTTGAGGTTGATGGGGAGCCCACATCGGAAATGAGCCTCATCGAGGCTGTTCTCAAGATTCGTGGAGAAAAAGGGACGGTAGTGAAACTTCTGGTGCTCCATCTTGGTGCCGATGCACCGGTGGAGATTGAGATTACCAGGGATGAAATAGATGTCCCGAGTGTCAGATGGGAAATGCTGTCTGATGGAATTGCTCACATCACGATAACCAATTTCTCAACCCGCACCGGGGATGAATTTGAATCCGCTCTGGAAGAGGCTGAAGATCAGGAAGTTACCGGCATTGTGCTTGATTTGAGGGGCAATCCTGGTGGTCTGGTCAGCGCTGCCGTTGATGTGGTCAGTCAGTTTGCTGACGATGGTCTGGTTGTATATGCTCTGGATAACAAAGGGGAAAAAGACGAGTGGGAGGTGATTTCGGGGGGGCTGGCTCTGGATATTCCGCTGGTTGTGCTGGTAAACGCATACAGCGCCAGCGCCAGCGAAGTGGTGGCCGGTGCCTTGCAGGATCACGAGAAGGGAACAGTTGTAGGGACAACCACTTACGGGAAGGGGAAAATGAATCTGGTGAACGATTTGAGTAACGGCGGATCACTGTATGTTACCTTTGCCCGATGGTTTACCCCGAACGGCCGGCAGATAGATGGGAAGGGTATCACTCCCGATATTGAAGCAGTCAACACACCGGAAGATATCGAGAACGATCGCGATCATCAACTTGAGCGGGCTATCGAGTATCTTAAGCAAAATATGTGAAATTGAGCAAGGTTGTTTTTTGCGTTTGCTGTTGTTTTGGTGCCGTGATATTATATTGTGAAAAGGAAGGGATGATCGAATGTTAGAGGCATCGGACATCGCATCGATAAGGGATTGGATAATCGTGGTTTATTTTGGCGTGACCGCTGTGGCATCTTGCATTGGCCTTGCATTCGGTATTTTCTTTATTGTAAAGGTGTCATCGATATTAAATGCCGCTAGAGAAACAATTGCGAGTGTTCGTGGTAAAGGGTAGCATTTTGCTCGAAAAAAGGGGGATGATTTAATGGATGTCGAGCTTATAAGAGACTGGATTATCATAGTCTATCTGGGTATCGGTTCTGTGGCGGTTTGTGTAGGGCTTGCTTTTTTTATCATTCTCGCACTGAAGTTAATATCGATACTGGATAGCACGAAAGAAACAGTAGATAATGTGAGGGATACTTCCTCGATAATCTCTCGCACTGTGGTTAAACCACTGGCTAAAGCTCAGGGCCTGTTTGCCGGAATTCGGAAAATAATTGAAGTTGTTTCTTCACTAGCAGGTAAAGTGGAAGAGAAAGCAGAAAAGGACGTGCAGGATGAGTAAGGATAGAAAGGGTTCCGGTTTTTTCAGTGGGTTGATCGTTGGCAGTGCCATAGGGGCCGTGGTAGCCTTTTTCCTTTCACAGAAGAGTGATAAAGACACGTTTGGCGGTAGATTAGGGGATCTGGTGGCTAAGGGCAGGGATTCTATCCGGGAAGCTATCCAGGAAGGGAAGGAGACTGCTGCGCGTAAAGAAACTGAGTACCAGTCCAGTCAGGAAGAAAAGAATCGCTAAAGCATCTGTGGGACAGGTATCGGTGTAGGATGCCCCGTGCTAGTCAGTCCGGTTCCACGTTAACCATGTGAGGGTATGATCCAAGCAGCTTCACAAAACTGCACAAGTCTTTCAGTTCTTCGATAGCCTCTTTGCAGACTTTAGACTCGGCGTGTCCTTCGAAATCCACATAGAAAATGTATTCCCACGGGGTATCTTTAGCGGGTCTTGATTCCAGCTTGCTCAGATTGATCCCTCTATTAGCAAAAGCCCCCAGACTTTTATACAGGGCTCCGGGTATATTTCTGGTACGAAAAATAAGAGAAGTTTTGCTGCTTTCGGCGTAGCTGGCTTTTTCTCTGGAGATGACAAAAAAGCGCGTGAAATTCATAGGATTGGTTTCGATGCCTTCTGCCAGAAGCTCCATTCCGTAGATTTCGGAAACTTGCTTGCTGGCGATAGCGCCAGCGTTCTTGAGATTCTTTTCCTTGATCATTTTGGCACTGCCAGCCGTATCGTAAGTGGGGATAATCCCCGCTTCAAGAGAACTCAAAAACTTCTCACATTGCGCCAAGGCCTGCGGATGGGAATAGATAGTATGGATATTTTCGATGGTTTCCCCCGGAAGGGCCAGCAGGCAGTGTTTTATTCTTAAATGTATTTCCCCGATGATGTTCAGGTCATGCTGGAGAAGTAGGTCGTAGGTATCGTTGATACTCCCGGCCTGTGAGTTTTCAACCGGAACCACTCCATGATCGATATCCCCTTTGGCTACAGCTCCGAAAACCATAGAGAAATACTGGAATGGCACGGGATCAACCTGTCCGAAAAACTTCAGCGCTGCTTCTTCGCTGAAGGATCCTTTCTCGCCCTGGAATCCTGCTCTGAGCGCTGTCAAGTTCATCCCCTTGGAGTGGACTGCTTCATTCCGGTCAGTATGTTACGCAGGTTTTCTTCTGATCCGGATTCGGTTACGGCTATGATTTCATCTTCAGCCTCTAAGACTGTATCCATTGTGGGGATTCTGGGGCCCTTTTCTTTACCCACTACCAAACAGACCAGGCTGTTGGGCAACATTTTGAAATCGCCCAGTTTTTTGCCAACCATTTTGGAATCGGGGGCAACTTTGACCTCCACCATCTCAAATCGCTCATGGCTCAGCTTTAACAATGGCACCAGGGGATGTGATGGAAGTTCTTGTTCAATGTGTGCCAGAATGAGTTCCGTGCTGGAAACTATGCGGTCAATACCCATTTTTTCAAACAGGGGTCTGCGACGCGGGTTTTTGATTCGTGCAATTGTGTGGGGAACGTTGAATTTATGTTTGGCCACCTGACAGACTACCAGGTTGTCATCATCATCGCCGGTTACGGCAATGAGCATATCAGCCCGGGAGGCCCCCACTTCTTCCATGGTCCGTGCCTCGCAACAGTCACCACGCAGTACCACTTCCCCCATATCTTCGGAGATCAAATCACAACGCTTTCCGTCCTTTTCAACGACCAGTATTTCATGGCCTTCGCTCAGTAATACCCTTGCCAGATAGTAACCTACTTCACCGCCACCTGAGATAATGATGTACACTTTATCCTCCGATCATCTGACGCAAAGCGTCGGCACCGATTTTGGTAGGACTTACGGTTTCCAGTCCCAGTTCCTGATACATTTCCTGACGAATGGGGTCGTAGATTCGACAGATGACTCTGGGAACATTAAAGATGTGCTTAGCGATCTGAGAGGCCATCGCGTTCTGGTTATCGCCCTGCGTTGCTGCTACGAAGATATCTGCCTCCTCGATACCTGCCTTCACGAGGGCTTCTTCATCAGTGCCGCTGCCTACCAACGCTTCCCCTTCGAAATCGGGAGGAATTCTCCGAAAACTGTATGCATCGATGTCCAGAATGGTAACATTGTGTCCTTCGGAATCCAGCATTCCGGCCAAGCGGGCGCCAACGCGTCCGCATCCCATCATCACCACTTTCATAGTTTGCCTCCGGCTTGATCTATAATGGATTAATTTTACTGGCTACTTTTTTGAGGGGCGGTATCTCGCAATAGCAGGACGCGACAGGGAGCGTGCTTGAGAACATAGGGAGCTATATCTCCCAGAGTAAATTCGCCAAAGCGGGTTACATATTCCAATGCCATTATGATCAGATCGACCTCTTTTTCACTGGCTTCATCCAATAGGGCAGGCCCGATTGCGCGCGCCTGGAGCAGGTCCGTGCTTATTTCATAATCGCAGCCTTCAGCGCAAGATTCTGCTAGACTAAGTGCTTCTTCTGCCCTGTCGACTGCCGATTTGACTTCGGCATCCAGTGGCAGGGTTCGTTCCATCTGGATGACGTAGGTGACAAATATACTCCCTTTGCTTTTCTTGGATAATGTACATGCTAGTTGAATAATTTCTTCATCGGTCTTGGTTCCATTGATCGCAACAAGGATTTTCTTGAATTCCATACGCGGTTGTACTCCCCGTTTTTAAGTTAACACCAAATGACCTCGCCTATTATAATGCCCCTTTGAATTAACTGCAATACTTAAACCGAATGATGCAATCCGGAGATATCGTTTGCCGATAACTTTGTGGTATACAAAGAGGTTTGCTCGTAGTACAATGAATGTAAGATTTCGCTGATGCGGGAAGCCTGTATAAC
>CAZJQZ010000172.1:0-4476 GCA_964548045.1 uncultured Dehalococcoidia bacterium
GAGATCAACAGCTCAATGACGGCAAATTTAAAAAAACTCCTGGTGTACTCGATTGTAGTAATGGCCGTTATCCTGCTGTTGATGTTCCGTGTGCGTTGGAACCTTCTCTCTCTCATCATGGTGGGACTTGCTGCATTGTGGACATTCGGGTTGCTGGGCTACATAGGCATACCGCTTTCAATGTGCAGTATGGCGGTGCTTCCAATTCTGATCGGCATTGGCATCGATTACTCCATCCAGTTCCATAACCGCTACCAGGAGGAAGTCGCATCACGAGGGTCCGTTCCCGAAGCGATAATGGCCACTACAAAAGAGATAACCCCTGTAGTGGGGATTGCTCTGATTGCCACTATCATCGGATTTATCACCCTCTTCATCTCGGAAGTGCCCAGTGTTCAGGATTTTGGAAAGCAACTGGCTATAGGCGTAATATTTGCTTTCATCATTGCTCTGTTTCTGCTTCATAGCATTCTCAACATATTTGACAGGAGAATCCCGATTGAAAAAGCCGGTAAGTCATCCGAGGCAGCAGTCAAATTCTTCGAAAAGAGCCTGGCAGCATCAGCAAGATTCTCGTTGCGGCATCCGGCGCCTATCGTAATAATTGCCGGTATACTGGCCGTGGTTGGAGCGGTAGCTGATAACTGGTTACCTTCCAAAATAGATCATGAAGAAATAATGCCTCAGGATTCGCAAACCCTCAAAGGTATACGGGCGCTTCGGCACGTAACCGGTTATGCGGGGGAACTTCATTTTCTGATAAAGGCCGATAATGTAACTTCACCTGAAGTGCTTAACTGGATGAGCGAATATCAGGACGAAATGTTTGCTCTCTATCCAAATGATCTGAAGAGAGCTGACAGTCTGGCAACGATTATCACCGGAAAGAACAAGCCGTCGGAGACAGGCGATCCCATTCCCGATGATCAAGCTGAAATCGACCGGATACTCGCCAGCAATCCATCCATGTATGTCAATAAAGTATTCTCTGATGAGCAGACAGCCAGCCTTTCTTTCGGCATAAGGCATATGCCCATGGAAGAGATCTACAAAGTCATTGGGAATATGAAGGAAGCCGCCGATCCGCCTGATGAGTTGGGTATCGAAATATCTCCAGCCGGGAATCTGCAATTAGGCGCTAGGGCAGTTGATGCCATGCTGGGAAAGAGGACACTAATGAACTCCATCTGCCTTGGAGCCATTTTTGCAGTTCTGGTATTTGTTTACCGGAGAATTACCCGGGTATTCTTCACCATAATTCCGGTTGGAATGGTCCTGGGATGGAGTTCACTTGCACTATTCGTAGCAGGAGTTCCTCTTAATACATTGACATCCGTGCTGGGAGTACTGGTTATCGGAATTGGTACGGAGTTTATCGTTTTATTACTGGGCCGTTACGAGGAAGAGAAACGAAAAAGAGGATTGTCCCCCATCGAAGCTATGGTAGTTGCCATATCCCGAACAGGCAGGGCAATTATTACCACCGCGCTAACCACCCTCGGAGGATTTGGAGTACTGATAACATCGAACTTCGTCCTGATCCGTGATTTTGGAATCGCCACCACCATCAGTGTTTTCCTTTGCCTGTGGACTGCGATGGTGGTCATGCCGCCGATTGTTGTCTGGTGGGATACCAGGGTTGCCAGTCGCTTACCTAAGGAAATTGCCGAAAAGATGTGAATCAATGGGGCTTCAAAATTCTGAAACCCTACGAGGCGTGTTTGCGGAACATCAGCGTGCCAAAAGCTATTCCGGCTAAAGCCCATACCGTCAACACCAGCAAAGATTGCCATAATTCGGACCAGATATAGCCTTCCAGCACCAGTCCCCGAATCCCTACTACCGCATAATCCACCGGATTGAATTGCCTCACCGTATCAAGCCATCCGGGCAACAAATCAGGATTCATCATTGTAGATGAAAGGAACATCGCCGGCAAAGAAACGAAATTGATGATACCCATCAAGGGTTCCGGGCGCTTGAAATACAGGGCCAGCCCATTAGAAAAGGCGGCAAATCCCAACCCGAGGAGAGCCACGATGACTATCGAGAGGAGAACACCGGGAACACCGGTTGCAATATTCACCCCCATAATGACTGAAATGGTGAAAATCAGTATTGATTGAAGAAGTAATATGAGCATCGAAGCAATAATACGGCTGGTAATGATTGAGACTCTGCTGACCGGGGTAGCCAGCATCTTGGACAATATACCCATATCGATATCCTGCAGCATCCCCATACCTGCCCAGGCCGAGCCGAACATGACTGTCATTACCACCACTCCGGGAGCGAAAAACTGCAGATAACTCATACCTTCCATCCCCGGCAAATCGGAAAGCGATTTGAAGACCTGCGTGAACATCGTCAGCCATAATATAGGTTGGATGAGATTGATTATGATCCAGATCTTCATCCGAATTTGCGTCCTCATGTGACGCATGACCTGTACTCGTATATCAGTTAGAAGATGTTCCATTATCTTGGACCGCGCCTTCGCTTCAATTGCATATAGGTTGTCGCTGTTCCCTCTTCTGCCCGCATAGTACGACCGGTATACTTCAGAAACACGTCATCAAGTGAAGGCCGAGAAACAGATAAAGTCTGAACCTCAACACCTTCACCGGCAAGAAGACTCAGAATTGCAGGAGCCGCTGATTCGCCGTTATCCACATAGACAGCCAGACCTTCCTCAATTGGCTGCATTTCGAGCACAAACGGTTTGCCCGAAAGAAGCGATTGGGTGCGTTTCACAAACGTTTCGCGCTCCTCATTTGCGCTAAATCGATTGGAAAGGGTAACGACATCGCCTCCTATCGATTGCTTCAATTCGCCGGGAGTGCCGATGGTGATAATCTTGCCGTGATCAATGATAGCAATCCGATCGGCCAGTTGATCGGCTTCCTCCATGTAATGTGTGGTCAGGAAAATAGTAATCCCCATTTGTCTGGAAAGACTGTGAATGTAACTCCAGATATGGTTTCTGGTCTGGGGATCAAGCCCCGTGGTCGGCTCATCAAGAAAAATCAAACGTGGTTGATGGAGCAGTCCCATAGCCAGATCAAGCCGCTTGCGCATTCCCCCGGAATATGTGGAGGCAAACTTATCCGCATAATCGGTCAGTTCCACCATTTCGAACAGCTCTTTGACCCGATGTTTAATGGTCTTGCCGTCAAGTCGATAGAAATGGCCATAAAGCGTCAGGTTCTCTCTGCCGGTGGCATGTTCATCTATCCCGACATCCTGTGATACATACCCAACGTTGCGACGCACTTCGGAGGGTTTTTTGGCTACATCATAACCAACCACGGTAGCAGTGCCGGAAGTTGGCAGGATTAGGGTATTAAGCATTTTGATGGTGGTGGTTTTACCGGCCCCGTTCGGCCCCAGAAATCCGAAAATCTCGCCTTCAGCGATCTCAAAATCGATGCCGTCAACTGCCCGAATATTTCCGGGATAGATTTTCGTAAGCTGACTGGTCTGAACAATGCTCATACGCCCACCTTAGAGGATGCGTGCCAGGCGGCGCTTTTCGCGCCAGGAATCAATCAGGACCATCAGGGTTGGTAAAACGAACAGGGTGCTGACCAACGCAAAGAAGACATTGACCAGCGTAACGATACCAAAATCGCGCAAAATCAGGAAATCGTCTGCGATAAGCAAAGTGCCGAAGCCACCAATGACCGTTAATCCTGAGGCAATGATGGCACGCCCAACCGTGGTCATGGCGATGATCATCGATTCCTTTACCTCTATTCCTTTCTTTCGCTCTTCATTGTAACGCATCATCAAAAGGATGGTAAATTCCACACCTATCCCTATGATCAGAGCGCCAATGGTAGCGGTCATGGGAGTATATTTAATTCCCAGTAAATACATTACGCCGCTGGACCAGCCGATGATGAGAGCAATCGGTAATATAGCCTGGAAAACGCGAAGTATTTTGAATCTGAAAAAGAAAATGAGTCCCAAAAACACGATGCCGATACCTATGATGGTCATCTCTTCCCTTCCGCTGGTCAGAGAATCCATGAGTTTGATCTGGATGACCGGTTCGCCGGTTACTGAGACACTGCCGCCATCTGGCGGAGGGTTATCGGATACATATTCTTTAACCTTTTTGGTGATATTTCGCATTTCGCTGCCTTCTGATTTGCTAAGCGTAAATATGACATTTGCCAGAGTGCCGTCTTCGCTGACAAGGTTGTGCCTGGTCATTGGGGGCACCGTCTCCAGGAGTTCTTCGATTTCCCGGGAGTCTTGAGGTAACTCGCCGTCATTTGCATCTACAATATGGTCGGCGACGCTTTCAGTTTTGGCAATTATATCCGAGTAGTCCTCGCTGATTCGGTCTTCAGTCTGCTTCATCCAGTTCAATACTGATGGGGTAATGACATCTTCATCCTCGACCAGAAGATTGAGATAGGTAATCCCGCTGGCTATATCCTCAATAGCATGCAAATCCTGCATGAATTG
>CAZJQZ010000173.1:0-4460 GCA_964548045.1 uncultured Dehalococcoidia bacterium
CTTAATTATTCAATTCCACTCGTGTACGTTCAAAACGCAATTCCTCCAGAGTCTCGTAACATCTTCGGAAGTCCAACAAGTATTCACAAGTTCGTCGGGGATTTTGTCGGGAGAAATTTGATACACTGCTTGGAGCACAGGTTTTAATCGAAGTCTGGATGAAAGAATACAATCAGGTAAGGCCGCACAGATCCCTGCATTACCACCCACCAGCCCTTGAGCCCTTCCGGCCTGTTTTCATCCCAACTCTAACATTGGGAGTTGTACAACAATAGAGGACAGGTCAAGTTTAACGTTTGTGAATGGGTTGGGCCAAGCTGTGTTTGGAAGCAAACTTGATATGCTTGTGTTATTAACGTGCTTTGGTCGCAGCCATTTCTATAAGGGGAGATTGGGATTCTCATTGGCTATTCCAAGATACAAGTCATCATAATAAACCTTAGCCTCGGCAGAAGAGCCAATCTCCTTATCATCATATCTTACCTCGAAAAGAATGCGCATAAAGGCGAATCCCTCTGGCACCGATCCCCAAAGTTGCTCGTAATCCTGCTTGATGTTCCGTTCGAAATAGACCCACTCACCGATTTGTGGCTCCTCTGTGCCAATGTAAACAAATTTTGCGTTGCCTATTTTGAAAGGGTCTTCGCTGATACCTGCCAGAGGATAGCGGATCTGGAAATTAGAAACGCCATAGTCTATATAAGGACTATTTGTCGATTCAAAGACAATAATTACAAATTGCAGATACTGTTTGGGAGTACCCTTATTCCATTTGTCGACCCGGTAATAACCTGAAATAAATTCGGGAAACTCGGCAGGTGAAATTTCCTGGACCAAGTACCTAAGCATGATACCTGTGGCCTCGACCGGTTCATCTAGATGCATATAAGCACTTGCCTGACCTGAATGACATCGTTCAGTACTCACTTCAAACATAGGAGGGCTGAGCACACACCATGGGGATGCCCCTGTCTCAAAGCCAGGATTTTGAAATAGGTTCGGTTGTCCATTTATAGGTGATTGGATAACACAGGTCGTCGTCACTGGAGCAATCACAGAGGTGTTACGTTGCGTAGGTATCGGTGTAGGTATCGGTGTAGTTATAGGCGTAGGTGTAGTTATGGACGTAGGTGTAGTTGTAGGCGTAGGTGTAGTTGTAGATAATATATCATCGCTGCCACTACAGGCACTCGCAGTTACCATAAAAACAGCTATGATCAAGAGCACTAATGGTCTGCTGATATGCATCCAGCACTTCCTTTCTGTATAGCTATGATATCTTGCAAGCTACAGTTTTCCAGCAAAATCGAAATATGTAAAACCTGCTGGTCAGCCAATTGCTATTCGTCATTCGAGCAACGTAACATGTATACATATTACGTTGATTCAGGTTACACCAGAGCTTTTTGATTGTCAATCTTAAGCAAACTAAGAGACCTCTGATTAAGGGCCCGATTGGTCGGTTGCATAGATGAAACCGATCAAAAGCCCCGATATGTGTTTGGCGCGGAACAATTAACTTCCGCAAACCAGTTTTAGGAATAAAGCAGGAACAATCCGAGCGCGCTACAACAACCCTTGTGAAAACGTCAATGCAATCACAAATAAAGGCCTTATGTCGGGAACTCTAGACAACAATGGCCCAAACAAGGTATAATTCGAACCTGTGGGCCGCTAGCTCAACTGGCAGAGCAACTGACTCTTAATCAGTAGGTTGTGGGTTCGAGTCCCTCGCGGCCTACCACCCCCTTCTCTGTAGCTTTAAAACACCGATTTATACCCCGAATTTTGCGGTTTTGCTAACGTATTGTTTCGGCAACCCCATTTTCTGAAGCTGTTTGCAGACCTTCCTCAAATCTGAAGGCTGCTGCTTCCTGCAATCCCGGTAGTACGTGACTGTAGATATCGAGTGTCAGGTTGATGGAACTATGTCCTAGTCTTTCGCTGGCCCTATTTTAGGAGATGGTTGCAGGAGTTTGAACTTTGCGCATGGGAATTGAGTTGCAATTTCCGGCTGTAGCTATTAAGAATTAGCTGTTTCGTGTTTTGTTTTTATTATAAACAGAATGGTTACAGTTATGCCAAAGCAGGACATGTTGAAGTAAGGGCACTTTTCAATATGCTATCTTTTGCATAATTGTATCATGCAAGCAACTTTTTAAAAAGCCGCAAAATATTGATGAATGTTGCAAGAGTATAATTTTGCTATTGACTTTTACATAACAAATATGTTAACTTGAAAGGAAGTGTCAAAGATTAAAGACTGAGTGATGTAGTTCAAACAAGTAAGTCCGAAAAAATAGTAATGTTATAAATTAGAGTAAAGGATGTGAAAAGATGAATAAGATAATGAAAAACCAAGGTAAGTATATAATCGCAACTTTACTTAGCATAATCATAGTCGTTGGTTTAGCTGTTTTTGTCCCGCCGTCTACATATGATAACTATTGGGATAGTGGATTGGCCTTTGGATATGGTTATTCCAGCCCACCTCCCGGGGGAGGTTTGGATCCTTTGCCAAATGAGACCCACACTCTGGAAATCATCATCAGCCCGGAGGGAACCGGCACGGTTGATCTTTACCCCGGAGGGGGCATCTACGGGGAAGGACGGAGCGTGAAACTCACCGCCGAAGGAATCGGTGACTACTCCTTCTCCAGTTGGAGCGGTGATTTCACCGGCAGCGATAACCCGGATAACATCACCATGGATACCGATAAAGTCGTCACGGCCAATTTCGCCGTTCCCGGAGCCGAGCCCGGCACACCGGCAGCCACTCCCACACCCACCCCAACACCAGAAGGCAACGTCCCGGTTAACGAACAGGGCGTTACCACTGGCGGCGTGGCCATCACAGGCGGCTGCCTCGACTGTGGCGGCACGCTCATTATCCCCGAAGGAACCACCGCCCTTGATGCGGACGGCAACCCGTTGAATAACGTAACCGTGGGAGCACCGGCCGCAGCACCCGATGATCCGGCAGATGGTAACATCCTGGGGATTTGTGATTTCGGACCCGATGGAGCTACCTTCGATCCACCCCTGACTGTAAAGATGAGCTACGATCCGGCCGAACTTCCCGAAGGAGTGGCTGAAGAAGATCTGGTACTGGCTTATTACGATGAAAGCACCGGCCAGTGGGTAGAACTTGAAAATATCGTGGTAGACACTGTAAACCACACCATAAGCGGCAGCATTGCCCATTTCACCAAGATCGGTGCGCTGGCCCAGTTGCCGCCGGAACCGACTCCTACACCAACGCCGGAACCGACTCCCACACCAACAGTGGAACCGACACCCACACCAACTCAGGAGCCACCGACTCCCGAACCAACTCAAGAACCTCCTCCTCCAGTTGAGGAAGACGACGACGGCATGAATTTGTGGATAGTCATTGTGCCAATCCTGATAGTCCTGATCATTGTTGGTGGCGGATATTTATACTGGAAGAACCAACAGACCGCGTAAGGTTTATTTAGAAAAACTCATTTGAAAGAAAGGGGCAGGATCGCAATCCTGCCCCTTTTTGATTTTGCGGAGGTCTTGGAGTTCAACTAAATGAGCATGAGGGAGCCCTTGCTATCGTGCCAACAGCCACAAATATTTAAGTTGCATGTAGGAAATCATCGCTACTGCAAATTTCAGGTTCATTCCTGATAAACAGCCTGCTCAATTTCACCATTAGAAATCAGTCGGGCAGAATATGGTATCAGCCAAATATTTAATCCCATCTCATAACTATCGGGGAGTAAACCTGGACAATAGCTGGCAGGCATTTCGGACTTACCATTCAAAATCACTCCCCAGAAACTCATATAATTCCTCATTGTAGGCAGCGAAATAATCGGTTAAATATTGGTATATAGATTCCGGCACAACCTCGCTATCATACATACCTACATTTTTCGGGGAAATATCATCCGGCGAGAATTCCGGAGCTACATTTAGGAAGGAAAATACTTTTTTCAATGTCTCTGCCGAATTATGAAAGAAATCCTCGCTGCTCAAGATAATCATCTGTTCCCGATCAAAATACTCTGCATAAGCTTTTAACTGGTCCACATATATCCCCCGGCTTTTGTACGAGTGACGCTGATACACATCGCTGCTATAGGATTCATCCTTTTTCATCTTGGCCAACTCCGGCAAAATGCGCCGTTCCTCGTTTCTAAAGGCCTCTTCAATTGATAGCTTCTCTCGTTTATGCCTCACGGTGTGGAAATAATGCGAAATAGCCCTCTCAACAGGGTTTCTCAACAAAACAATCAATTTCACATTGGGGATTCTTTGGAATATTCTCTTAGGAGCATGGGGATGGCACAAATAGAATGGTGAAGCTTCTCCAGTAATACAACAATCCTGTAAAAGCGGGAAATGAGCCTGATACCACTTGACCCCTTTATGATAATGTAGATCAAAAAAATGGATCTCTTTGCGTATCCCCGGAAGTATTTGGGGAT
>CAZJQZ010000174.1:0-4317 GCA_964548045.1 uncultured Dehalococcoidia bacterium
TGGCAATCGTGTGCGGCAGGTGGGGGCACGTGTCTTCCTGGACCACGATCATGTTGCTTCCCGCGCGCGCAAAATCATCGATGAATACGTCCGGGTTGTCGATTTCGAGGTGTGCGATGAGGGGAATTGTGAGCGTTTTTTTCAATACAGGCACCAATCCGATTCCGAAAGAGAAGTTGTGGCAGTAGTGCCCGTCCATGATATCGATATGAAGCCCGTGCCCGCCTCCCTGCTCCGCTTGCAGCGCTTCTGCGGTGAGGTTTCCGAAGTCGGCGGACAGTATGGAAGGGCTGATCTTTATGGGAAAATCCATCCGGTTTACCTCTTCTTTGAAGTACAGTGCGCTTTCAATATATATACACGCGCCGATAAAGAGCAACCGGTTTTCAGAAATCGGAAGAAATCAGTTTCTGTGTTTTGCAATAAAAATAAAAATATATTGACAAAAATAATATAGCAGGTACAATACCATGTGGTATAAATAACATATTTTAAGGAATTAGAACGTAGCTTTCGGATATCCACAAAAAATCATTAAGGAGGTGTTCCATGTCTGATCAAGAGTATCAGGACAACGAGCAATGCGGAGAAGAGGCACCAAAGAAGGAGTTGAAGGATGCATTTCAGCATAATGCTGACTTCCGGGAGATTCGGGAAATCGTAGATAGCAAAGGGTTTGATGGTTTTACGAACATGATGGCGAAACGAATGGACCGAAGAAAGTTCATCAAGACAATGGGATTCACCACTGCCGGGCTGACCTTGTTAGGTTACCCTTTGTTCGCTCAAAAGCGTAAGGAAGAGGTGGCTGGACCAGTCCAGCGGTTCAAAGCTGCCTATTCCGCCATCACCTTGGGAGCATTCTGGGTGATGAAAGGTTGGGAAACATTCCAGCACTATGGCGGCCTGACGGGTTTCGAGTTCGAAATATTCGACGCAGAGGTGGATGCAGGAAAGCAGCGTGCACAGATGGACCTGATCGCCTCTAAGGCCAACGAGTATGACGTAGTATTTATCCACCCATCCAATATCGGCGCATTCACCGAACCGGTTATGGATTTGATCGACAAAGGAGTGACTGTGGTGGACATCGATACCTACCTCGTTCCCGATCTCTCCACGTTGGACATTCTCACTTTTACCGAGCCAAATAACATCTTTATGGGGAGCGCGAGCACCGAATACCTGTGCGCTAAGATCGGCTACAAAGGAAGGGTGGTGCATACCCAGGGACAGCTTGGGCACACGGGAGCCCAGGGCAGGGCGAAAGGTTTCCGTCAGGTGATCTCCAAGTACCCGGATATCGAGGTCATCGACGAGACACCGGGGGGGTGGACCGTAGACGCG
Source organism: uncultured Dehalococcoidia bacterium (assembly GCA_964548045.1). Classification (GTDB taxonomy): domain Bacteria; phylum Chloroflexota; class Dehalococcoidia; order SZUA-161; family SpSt-899; genus JBGLNL01. The sequence continues at coordinate 1,348 of CAZJQZ010000174.1, forward strand.
GCTAGACAGATTTGGGACGATCTGGTGGTGAAATTCGATCGTATCGATGGTGCCTTCTGCCATAACGATGATATGGCTTTGGGTGCATACGCAGCGCTACAGGCCGTAGGCAGGGAGAAGGAAACAGTGTTATGCGGCGTGGACGCTATGGCGCCCGCACTTCGTGAATTGAAAAAAGGACATATCCAATGCACAGTGTTCAACCCTGCAGGTAGGGTGCATGGTTATGCGTTCTGGGCGGCTTGGTACCACCTGGTGAACAAGGTACCTGCAAGCGACATACCCAGCTTTATAAGATGTGACGGGCCGGTGGTGAACGTGGACATGGAAACCAGGGAGATCGATAGCTTCATCTGGTGCAACGAGCATTACCTCATTTAATATTTTTAATAAAAAAGCTCGAGCCTGGATTCTGATATGGTGGGTGTATACTTATGAGGGATTTCTAGGTTCAATCCGGAAATCGCAGGTAAAGGAGTATGTTGGTGTTCAATCAAGTGGAAGCGGCGGGGAGTAGTGTGCATCCAGCGAACGCTATTTCCATGAAACACATTACCAAAAACTTCGGTGGTGTGTGCGCCCTGGATGACGTGAGCCTTGAGGTCCCTGAAGGCGAAATACGGGGACTGATCGGGGAAAACGGGGCGGGGAAGAGCACGCTGATGAAGATTCTTTCAGGTGTACACAAAGACTACGCTGGGGAACTCTATATTCATGGAAACCCGGTATCGTTCAGCAGTACTTCCGATGCATTGCAGGCAGGGATCGGCATGGTTTATCAGGAGCTCTCAGTCATCGACTGCCTGTCGGTGGCTGAGAACACCTTCTTGGGAAAGCAGTTGAAGGGTAGGTTGGGCACGGTGAGTTGGAAAAGGATGGAGAAGACTGCGCGTGAGCACTTGAAGAGCCTTGGTATCGAGGTGGATGTCAACCTGCCCCTCAACCTGCTTCCATTCAGCATGCGACAAATGATCGAAATTGCTAAAGTGATTTTCTCGGGTACCAGAATCATCATTTTGGATGAACCCACTTCCTCGCTCTCTCATGGGGAGATAGAGCAGTTGTTCCGCTTGATGCGCACCCTCAAACAACGAAAACACACAGTTGTATTCATCTCGCACCTGATCGAGGATGTGCTTAGCATCTCTGATTCAGTGACTGTTCTCAAGGACGGGAAGATGGTGGAAACAGTAGAAAATCAGAACATCGACAAACACCATTTAATCAGCAGCATGATTGGCGCCACTGGGGGACAATTAGTGCGGGACGCTGACGAGAAGGTACAGCTCACGACAAAGGAAACAGAGCCAGTGCTGGAAGTGCGGGGTTTGACGAAAGTGGGTGAATTCGAGGATGTGACCTTCATCCTACACAAACAGGAGATACTGGGACTTTATGGACCCCTGGGTGCGGGCCAGGAGGAAGTCGGTAAAGCGCTGTTTGGCCTTATCGGTTTTAACAGCGGCACCGTTACCATGGAGGGACGCCCTCTGCCGCCAAAAAAGTCCCACAAGATCAAGAGTTTGGGCATCGCCTACATTGCCGAGAGCAGACGTTTCTCACTGTTCGATCAGTTCGAGATCTATAAAAACATGACCCTTCCCTACCTGAAGCAGATCCTGGGTCCAGAGTTGGACTGGATAATTAAGTACCGGCGGGAACGGGAAATTACTCATCGACAAATACACCGGTTCGGCATACGTGCAGATGGAACGGACGCGCTGCTCTCATCCCTAAGTGGCGGCAATCAGCAGAAGGTAGCCCTGGCCAAGTGGCTCACTATCACACCAAAGGTCATTATCTTCCAGGAGCCGACAAGAGGGGTGGATGTGGGAGCCAAGGCGGAGATCGTTGCCGCCATTAAGGCTCTCCGGGAACAAGGGTTGAGCTGCGTTGTTATATCCATGGAACCGGAAACCATCCTGGACCTGAGCGACCGGATTCTTATCTTCTCGCGCGGAAAAATCATCCATGAGCTGCGAGACACCACCACATCCAAGCTACACATACTGGAGTACTCCTGATGGAAAATACACAACCAATACACAGTTGGAAGCGGATCGGAGCGTGGATGAGGCCGCGTACCCGTATCCTGGCCCCCTTCTTCACACTGGTCTTCCTTACCCTGTATTTCTGGGTAGTTACAGAGTCGTTTTTCACCCTGCGCAACTTCGAGAATATACTGGAACAAGCCTCACTTTTAGCCATCTTGGCGACAGGTGTGACTTTAGTGCTCCTGCTGGGGGAGATCGACCTTTCCTTCGCAAACGTGGCCAGCCTCATCGGTATGGTCATGGCTCTGCTTGCCGACCGCAATTTGGACACTGGTACTGTAGTGCTGGTTTGCATTGGGGTAGCACTGGTGGTGGGTTTCATCAATGGGTACGTGACTTCCTACATCCGGGTTCCCTCGTTCATGGCAACCCTGGCAATGTACCAACTTGCTTATGGTGTGGCTCACTACATCAGTAAGGCCATTCCGGTGTTCAGCGTACCGAAGGTATTTTCTATCCTGGGAAATAAGAACCTGTGGGTGGTACCTTGGGTGCTGATATGCGCCATCGTGGTGATGGGAGGTGCACATTTTATTACCAAATACACCCGTTTTGGCAGGTACATATACATGACCGGCGGAAACCGTGAGGCAGCGCGTGTTTCCGGGGTTAACATCAAGATGGTAATGACAGTGGTGTTCTTGATCGCCAGCTTTATCTCGGGTTTCGGTGGTATGATAGGCATTGGCAGGCTGGGTGTGGCTTATGATAACTCGCTCAACGCCCGGCTCATCGATGGCATCGCCGCCGTGGTGCTGGGGGGAACCTCCCTGTCCGGAGGTCAGGGGAGTATACTCAACACGGTGATAGGCGTGCTCATCTGGACATCACTGGGAATAGGTCTTAACTTGATGAACATTTCGATCTACCTCCGGGACCTGGTCCGAGGGGCCATCTTGCTCATCGCCCTAGTGTT
>CAZJQZ010000175.1:0-4209 GCA_964548045.1 uncultured Dehalococcoidia bacterium
CCTTTTTATTTATATTCTCATGCATACACCGATATATCCAGATAACTTAAGTCCCGCTCCATTCGGTACTAACGTCACAATAGGGAAAACCCTAATTTTTTAACGCCGGTAAACCCCAAGAGAAACACTGGGATTTTTGTTATTTTTTATCCTTTGAGTCAAGATTTGCTGGCATTTATGTTATAATTAGGCATTCAACTTTTATATTGGCAAGGGGCGCCAATCCTTTCTGGAAGTGCTTTTTTTGTTTTTGGATCAGAGGATATTTATTATGAAACTGGTCACGGTATTGTTAACTTTAATCGTCGGAGCACTGGTAATTACTTTCTATCTCTTACCTGTCACTACCGCCGATGATTCTAACGGTCCGAACGCAGCAAGCCCCAAAATAGGAAGCCTGTTGCAGCTTCAGATCGATGCCAAGCTGCATCAGAGCGAAAAGCCCGGCAGAATGGCTATGGCTACAGAATCCACCGAAAGCCAGCGGGTGTTCATTCATTTCGAACAGGAACCTACAGCATCTCAGGTAACCGAACTGGAATCGCTGGGAGTAACTGTCTTCCCCGAAACCTGGATACCGCCTTTGCCAAATCACCCGACAGGGTTCCTGCTGGCAGATATGCCTCCAGTCAAACTGAACGACGTGGCCAGCATCACATCTGTGATTTCCCTGAGCACTGCGGAGATACTATGTGAACCTCAGAATGATCTGGCCGCCGCAGCCACCAAAGCTGATATCGTCTGGAATGGAAGTCCGGCCTACAGCGGAACCGGCGTAAGTATTGCTATTCTCGATTCCGGCTTCGAAGTTGGTCATCCCGATTTCCCTTCGTGGATGACAGGGGGAACAAATTACAGGGATTATTCCACTGATGCAACCGGCCCGGATGATTACGATGTGGCTAACTGCTGCACCGGGCATGGCACTCACGTTGCCGGGATCGCCCTTGGAAGGGGAACGTCCGGGTCACCTTCTAGCATTTACAAAGGAATGGCCTATGAAGCTACCCCGGTGCTTCTTAAAATCGGTGGGGACAGCAGCGCTGGCGCCTGGCCTGAGGCAATAATAGCAGCATTCAAAGCAGCGGTGGACGAGTACAATGCAGATGTTATTACAATCAGCTACGGCGCCTGGAGTATCTATCATGATGGAAGCGATGAGAAGTGCCAGTCAATCGATTATGCGCTCAGCCAGGGAGCCGTGGTATTCGCGGGAGCAGGAAACAGCGCCGGTAAAAAGCATCATTATTCTGGCAACGCAGGCGCTAACGACTGGAGCGACTGGATAGAGGTGACCGTCAGTGGTTCGCGAAACCTTTACTACAATCTGGTCTGGTATGACGGATCAGAGATCAGTAACGATCTGGAATTGCACTATTACCAATCAGGCACCAGTACCCAAATGAATCCGATTACCACCTATTCCCAATCCGAAAGCCCTCGCGGAACAGAAAGTGAAATTTCATTTCACGGTCAGAACGAAGAACTGTGGGATGTCGGAACTGCCACTTATTATTTGCGAGTCCAAAACCATTCCGGTACCGATCAGTTTTTCCACATCTACAACATGCTAACTTCAAAGTATGTAACATTCGCCAGCCCGGACAAAGATTACACCATCATCAGCCCCGCAGAAGCGGATGGAGCTATCGCGGTGGGGGCTTGCAGCAGCCGGAATGAGTGGTGGGATTATGCCAATGGATATCATGGTTCCTCCACAACTCCCGGAGGAATTGCCGGCTACAGCAGCAGAGGGCCAAGGATTGATGGTGCTGATAAGCCAAGTGTAATTGTTCCGGGCAACACGATCATTTCTATAAGGGATACCAATATACAACCCGATAATTCCCCAACCGAAAAGTATTTTAGTAATAACGGACCAAATACAAACAGTGGTACCAAAAACAATGGTTCATACGGGCCAGGATTGAATAATTACCATAAATTTGGCGGAACAAGCGCTTCCAGTCCTCATGCCGCCGGGCTGGCGGCATTGCTGCTTGAGGCTCACCCTGACTGGACTCCCGATCAAATGCGATATGCGCTGGAATCCACCGCCACCGATAAGGGCACATCGGGGCAAGACAACATTTGGGGATGGGGACTGGCGAATGTCGGCTCAGCAATGACGGTTTCACCACCAAAAATAGTTTCCTGTAACTCAAGCGGAGTTGAAACAAACAGGTTCTCGTTCAGTGATACCGTTTATGTGAAAGGCTACGACCTGGAACCAGGCACAAACTACAAATTGTGGCTACAGGTAAATGGAGTGCTGGAAGGGAAATCTTTGAATATCTCCGAAGACCCCTCGGGAATTGTGGAAACCATAACTACCAGCGAAACCGGCAGCTTCGCGCCTACCGCGATTTGGAGCATCCCCGTAACGGCTTCCTCTATCGGTGAATATGATATCGTGGCCGATAACCAAGCCTCCGGAACCGGAACCTATCGCACGATTGAAGACGCGCTGGATTCCATCAGCGGACACGGACTAACCACAGGTATTATTTACGTCAATGCCGCTGCCACCGGCAATAATGACGGTACTTCGTGGCAAGATGCGTACGTTAATTTGCAGCAAGCCCTGAGTAATGCAGGTTCTCCCAACCAGATTTGGGTAGCTTCCGGGACCTACACACCGGTGCCACCCGGCCAATCCGGTACCCGCACCGATTCCTTCCAGATGAAAAACGGGGTAGGAATTTATGGCGGATTTGCCAATGTTGGCAGCCCTTCCTGGGCCGATCGGGATTGGGAATCTTATGATACAGTTTTGAGCGGAGAGATCGGGAATTCCGGAACAAAGGCAGACAACTGCTACCACATGTTATATCATACAGGGACTCTGAATTTGGATAATACGGCTGTCCTGGATGGTTTCACCATTTCAGGTGGTTATGCTGATAATTTTGGAGATCATGCCAAAGGGGGAGGTATGTATAATCATAACTCCTCTCCACTCGTAGGTAACTGTGTTTTTACTAGTAATTACGCTAAAAGCGGAGGTGGTATGTATAACACAGAAGCTGCTCCTACTGTTACCAATTGCGATTTTATTGGTAATCATACAATCACCGGTGACGGTGGTGGAATGAGTAACGCATTTAACTCATCTCCAGAAGTGAGTGATTGTTTTTTCTATATGAACTCAAGAGGCGGGATGGTTAATAATGAGAATTCATCTCCCTCTGTTTCCAATTGTAGGTTTATTGATAATTATGATATCTGGATGGGTGGTGGAATATTTAATAGCCACAATTCTTCACCTACTGTCTACAATTGTGTGTTCTCAGGAAATGAGACTATCGGTATTTTGGTTGGCGGAGGGGGAATAGGCAATTACGAGGAATCATCCCCAACCATAACAAACTGTACTTTTACAAATAATGAATCGGCAAATGTCGGCGGTGGCATATATAATTATCATAATTGCTCACCCGTTATAACTAATTGTGTTTTCTGGGGAGATTTACCTGACGAGGTCTCAACTGAATCCGGCACTCCTGTTGTAACATATAGCAACATTCAAGGAGGCTACCCCGGCACTGGCAACATAAGCGCTGACCCTCTCTGGGTCAATCCCGGCAGCGGGGATTTCCACCTTCTGGCCAATTCTCCGTGTCTGGATACCGGCACAAACTCGGCAGTGGCAGGTATTTCAGAAGACTTCGAAGGAGATGCCCGCATAATCGATGGTAACCATGACGGCACCGCCACGGTGGATATGGGAGTGGATGAAGCAGCCAACACCCGGCAGATTGATATCTACGTCACCCTTCAGGGCTCCCACCGCCCGGTGGAAGGATGGAAGATACCACTCGATGTCTGTTTCTGCCCGGCAAATAGCGGCACAGATACTCTCCTGAACCCGGGGACCGATTGCAACTGTTTCAGCGGAACTACCACTTATGTCGCTCCAACAGCCGGGAGCGGTACCAGGGCAAAGCTCCCGGTTGGGCCAGTTGACCCCGGCATCTATGACATCACCGTCGATAGCACCACCACCCTACTTAACGTCAAACGAGAATTCGATATTCCCTGAAGAGGTCCAAAACCGATTGCCTGAAAGCACGAAACCCAACCTGCGCAGATTGACATTCCCCTGATTTTTAGAGTAGGATTGTAACATCTCATGACTTTCTTCAAACAATACCACTGGGTTTTGGGGTTGCTGATTCTGGCCGCTGTCATCACCGTTATGGTCGGCAC
>CAZJQZ010000176.1:0-4192 GCA_964548045.1 uncultured Dehalococcoidia bacterium
GCAGCCGCATCGAAGGATTCTTCGTCATCGGAAGAAGGCCAATCGGAGGCTGTTAGCGAAGAGCCGAAAGAAACCGCCACTCCGACACCAATATTGACACCAACGCCAGTACCTACCCTTACTCCCACCCCCATTCCTGATCCCACTGAAGAAGCCTCTGATATTGATTCGAATCCGCCAATAGAAGAAACTCCCGAAACAGATTTCAGGGAAATAGTTGCACAACATTCCCCGGATGAAATACACCAGGCGCTTACTGACCAAGGGGCCAAAGCGCTTACGGACAAATGGACGGCTACGGGAAGGTACTATGATATGGACAATGGGAAAGAGCTTGTCATGCTTTCCGTTGGTCCTGTCAATTACCTGGATGAAAATAAGACGTATCAACCCATCGATAACACCGTTATTCCTGATGAAACCCGCAGCAGTTACGCCTTTACCAACGCCTCGAATGCGTTTTCGGCCTATTTCCCTGCCAAATCTAGCGCAACTTCCAATGTGCTGTTCGTTGCCCCCAACGCAGCCGAAATCTTAATAGGTAACCAGAGTGAAATCTGGTACACAAACACAGCCGGGGAAAGCTCCCTTTTGTGCGAAGACAATGAGGTGGCCGGGATATCCGATGATAATATCATTCGCTATGAAAAACGCTACCCTGATATTACGGAAGAGTACCTCGTGAGTTATGGGGGAATCCGGCGTAATTTAGTCCTTGATACGTTGCCTTCCTTGATCGAGGGTAAAAAAGGCGGAACGCTGGAATTGAGGGAAATCGTTACATTGCCTGAAGGCTATCAGTTTTCGATAGATGGAATAGTTCAATCCGGGAGTTTTGCCACCCAAAACGATATTCACGTTTTGGACAAAAACGGCGAATTCGTTTGTGTTTTCCCCTATCCAACGGTTTATGAAACCCGGCCTTCCCGGGAATCCTGGGAAGACTCCCGGATTCCTCTTGTTGCCAAAATTTCGCCGCTAGGCGAAGGCAAGTTTGAATTCGCCACCCAAGTGCCAGTTGAGTGGCTCACCGATCCCGGCAGGGTTTATCCGGTGATCATCGAAACCGATCCTACCTATATAGTGCAGGATGGGAGCGATGATGTTGTCCAATATCAGGATACTGGCAGTTGGTATGATGATGTTTATACTCAAGGTGTTGAAGTTCCTGTTGGATATGCAGGATATCCCGACAACGATTTGTATAATACGTATCTCAGATGGCCTAATGTGGGAATTGACAAAGGGGCGCGTGTTACATCGCTGGATATGTATATTCATTCCCCAGGAACGCAGGTAAATACCTGTTCTTTCAGATGGCGGTTTGAAGCAACCGATGATGCCGATCCACTCACTGCCAGTTATGCCGCGCCTTTAGACCGTGAATATTATCCCTACAGCGATTATGATGATGATTATAACAAGGTCTGGAATGCAGATTCTTTCCAAGGGATAACCTTCAGTCAGTATGGCAACCGTCTGGGACTGGAGATGGTCTTTGCCCGGGATGGATGGGCATCGGGGAATGCTATTGGCATGAACTGGAGCGTCAATAGTATTGATGGCGAACAGGAACATAGATGGATTGATGCTTGGGAAAAAGGCCAGCATCAATATGCGCCCATACTCTACCTCTATACATCTACTGCCTTTTCCAATTTAACGGTAAAGGACGGCAGCAAAGAACTTAGTGCTACGGCCTGCTCTCCAGGACAGGCCGTAAGTGGCACCTTTACGGCTATAAACGATTGGTCGCTAACAACCGGAACCTATTGCTTCGCTAATTGGACTTTGCAGAAAAGCGACTGGGCAGAACCCCTGCTGGTGGGCACTGCACAAATAACCAACCTTGCAGGTTATCAAACTGAAGACCTGTCACTTACCTATGTATTCCTGCCGCATACAGAACCCGGTAGTTACACGCTACGCTGCGTTATAGACCCGGTCATCGATGGCGTTTACCCGTATGGCAGAATTTACGAGAAATATGAAGATGATAATCTGGTTGAGTTCCCAACGATTACGGTATCGGCAAGCCAGCCCCCCAGCCCCGGCGACCATGCCTACAAATATAATCAGCGCGGCCTCCTGTGTGAAGAAACCTTCACCGTCAATCTCACCGATTATGTTACTGCATATATCTACGATTCCGCCGACCGTCTCAAGACCATCACCTTGCCCACCGGCGAGGTTGTCACCTATAGCTATAATCCCGCCGGACAAGTGGAATCACTATACAGCAGCGTGAGCGGTACCATTGTGGCTAATGCCAGCTACAACAAACTGGGGCAAATGGAAGTAATCAATCTGGGCACGGATTCCGATTTCAAGACCGTTTATACTTATTATGGTCTCGACAGCCCGCCGGGTTTGGGGTATTACGGCGACCTGGGACAGGCTGTCACCACCAATTACCTTGGCACTAGTATACTGGACCTCCAGTTCAGTTGGGATAAACGCGGCAACCTGACTCAGCGGAAGGTCAACGGTGCAACGGAAAACTACCAAGAGTATGACTATGCCGACCGGCTCATTAGTCCCGGATCGTACAGTAGTAATTTCGCTTATGATGCTATTGGCAACATCACCAGCTTCGATGGAAAAACATATTCGTACAACGATTCTGACCATATCCACGCGGTGACCGGCACCGGCGGCGGAGATTCCTATGCGTATGATGATACCGGCAACATGACCGCCCGCAACAGCCAGACATTGGGCTGGGATCACGAAAACCGGCTTATCTCTCTCACCGATGGAGCGAATGACTGGGATTACACCTATGACGCCTTCGGCGACCGGGTGATGCAGACCCTCAACGAGGGTGAATCGACGGTTTATGTGAGTCCCTATTACGAATTCACCAACACCGGCGACCAGATCATCCACTATTACCTGGCCGGGCAGGAAGTTGCCTACACGCTCAACGGCACCTTACGATACGTGCATTCGGATCATTTGGGCAGCACCACTGTTGTTACCGATGAAAACGGGAACGTTGAAGAAAGCACCTCGTATTATCCGTTTGGGGATACTGCCTCCGGTTCTGTCAGCACAGATAAACAGTTTACGGGCCAGCGGCTGGACGAAACCGGCCTGTATTTCTACAACGCCCGGTATTATGATCCCACGTTGGGAAGGTTTATCTCTGCGGATACCATTATCTCCGACCCGGCCAACCCGCAGGCATTTAATCGATATAGTTATTGCATGAATAATCCTTTAAACCATACTGATCCATCAGGCCACTGGGCTATAGCTATACCTGTTGTTCCCGTGGTGATAGTAGTTGGTGTTGTAGTGGCAACCTATGCAGTGTCTGACTCTCAGAACAATGAAGGTTTTAATGATGCCTTCTCTGATGTGATAGATAATTTTACCTCGAATGTGTCCCAGATAGATGATAGATTTATGGATTGCTATTTCCCAAGTGGAGGTGATGGTGGCATTGGGCTCAGTAAAAAAGGCGAATCCGTAGTTCAAGGATTGGGTGGTGAGGATTATGTTCTTGATGCTCTTGCCAAAGGGATATCTTTAGGCCAACTACTGGCTGAAGCCAATGGTAGTCCGTTCACTGCGGATGAAATCAAAGACTTATCAGACGCTGCTGGTGCACTCGATCCAGCAGACAAAGGCGGTGACTTAACAAAGGCAGGAAGAGCTCTGGAAAAACATGGTGGTCGTCCGAATAGTGCATACCCTAAAGCTACTGGGGATACTGCAACTAAAAACAGGCAAGGACAAAAGATTGTTGATGAAATACTTAATAACCCAGGTTCCCAAGTAGAAGGTAACCGGTATGGCGGATTAGATGTATATACTCCTGATGGGAGAGGTGCAAGATACAATCCTGATGGTTCTTTTCGTGGGTTTTTAGAGCCATAGACTATCATTCGGAGGTGGGAATATGGAAAAACAAATAAGTATTAAAATTTGCAGTGATATAGATTACGAGGACCTTATTGCAGAAATATATTATGGAGAACAGTTTGTTGGAGTTGTTGATCAAGAAAAGGGATTTAATCATTTAGTTATACGAATGCCAGTTGGGATAGAATTACCTATTAGTAGCAATAAAAGTATGCTTGCACTCAACCTTACAGATTTTGAACATGCCATAGAAGAAGCAAAGCAAAAATTATGGGATATGAGAAAAACAGACTGAATTGATGGTACCTTCAGATTAACTCAT
>CAZJQZ010000177.1:0-4097 GCA_964548045.1 uncultured Dehalococcoidia bacterium
TATATGAGGAAGCAGTGAGTCGTCGATGTGTATCTACAGATCAGCACGAGATGTTGGCTGGTGCATCCAATAGGTTATTGGGTAATCAATCTCAAACTGAGGGCACGCTCAGTGGACGTGAACCGGCTGTTATTGATGAATATACATGGGAAATGATTGCGGGAGAGGCCGATCAGCGTACGCGCGAAAAGGAGGCAAACCGCCAATGGGTGAACGCAAGTCAGCACGAATTATACGAGTTGGAATCATTGGAACCGGATGGGTTGCCACAGCTCGGCATATCCCGTCCTACCGGCGAGATAGAAGGGCCAAAACGGTAGCTATCCTTGATCACGATCGTAAAAAGGCCGATTCCGTTGCTAGGAAATTCGGGGTTCCATCTTCGTTCGATAGCCTGGATGCCTTTTTGAGGCAAGACCTCGATGTGGTTTCCATATGTACTCCGCCACAGGGACATGCTTCGCTGGCAAGGGCTGCAATGAAAACCGGCAAGCATGTACTGGTCGAAAAACCAATGACGATGACGCCCGAAGAAGGACAGTTGCTGGAAGAAATTTCTCACGATTCCGGTCGCATCCTGTGCCCGGCGCATAATTTCCGATTTTCCCGCACGGCTCAAAAGGCAGATAAAATCCTCTCAAGTGGCGAAGCCGGACAGGTGCAGTGGGCTATGGGAATTCAGTTAAGCAGCTGGCAGCGGCGCCTTCCCGACTGGTTTAGCGATTTGCCGGGAGGGCTTTTCTTCGATGAGGCCCCTCACCTGCTTTATCTAATGAAGCACTTCCTGGGAGACATAGCTATAGAGCAATCATGGCAAACCGGAGAGGCGGGCGATTTGCAGCACAGGATGGAAACTCGTTTGCGAGGACAGCACGGCACCAGTTACCTGACGATGTGGTTTGGCGCGCCTTTTTCGGAATGGCTGCTCATACTTTTCTGTTCTCGCGCGGTGCTGGTACTGGACCTTTTCCGCGATATCCTGATAAATCTGCCGCCTGAAGAGGGACATAACGCCAGTGACGTACTTAAAACGTCGCTACAGGGCACGCTCCGATTCTGGAATGGAGTGGGCGCTTCGGGAATTAGGGCAGCCCGCAATCAATTCCTGTTCGGGCATGATCTTCTGATCAAACAGTTTCTGGATTCAGTGATCGAAGGAAAGCGTCCACCCGTATCGCCACGGGAAGGATGGGAAGTGATATCTCTCATTGAGGAGATTCTCAATCAGAATTCCCCCGTGCCCTGTTTAGTTTAAATGTAAAATGAGAAAACAATGGCTAAAAAAGCCAGACTATTCCCTGCCTTGATAAAAGAACACCATCAATACACTGGTGTTCTTTTGCTCTGCCTGCTGATAGTAGGCGCTGCCATCTACCGGTGGCTGGAGCTCAGCACAAACACCGCTCCACCCGGTTCGGATGGAGGTCAATGGCTTGCCTTTGCCCATCAATTATTCGGGGGAGAACAGATCAAGGCCGGTTTCCAATCCTATCCGCCAGTATTCCCCTTTTTTATAAGGATACTTCCTATAGAAGACGGATTGCTTTCCCTGAAGCTCCTGGGAATAGCATCTTCAGTTCTTATCTGTATTCCGGTATACCTTCTAATTCGCACGGTTCTTAACCCTCTGTTAGCTGCCATCCTCGCCGCCACTGCTATCATTGGCCCTTACAATTACGAAGTATTATGCTTCGGGGGTTATCCGCAATTGCTGGGCACGTTCTTCCTTGTTCTTTCTGTATTCTTCCTCCTTAAAGGGATGGACACCGGTTCCAAAAGGTGGTTTTTGGCATCATCGATTGCGGCGGCAGCTACAGCCGGTTCAAACGTCCTGCCTGCTTTGATGCTGGTCGTTGCAAGCGGCATTGTCATCACAGTTTTCTCTCATAAATTCTGGCGTGAAGAAAAGTCTCTTTTTTACCGTCGATTGCGTTCAATAGTGATCTGGTGGATTATCCCTGCGATAGTCCTTTCGCTTGCCTTTGTACCCACCTATTATGAATATCTGAGCTTATCAGGATCGGCCAACTCAAGAGGAATGTCGTTTATCGAGATGCTGAAATGGCTGGGAGAATCCTGGCGGTGGGAATTCATTCTGTGGCTAGGCATTATCAACATCGCTGCCGTGGCTTTCATTTTCAATCCGAAGATTCTGGCAGGGCGCAATCTTCTGCTTTCCACTGGCGCAGTTGCACTTCTGTTCGCCGGACTGGCAGGCATTATAGTATTACGAGAACTAAGGTGTCTCGCTTTCATCGAAATAAGCCTCATCCTGCTGCTCGGACTTCTTTTACCATCGCTGATCACATCACTCCGGAAACAGCCTGTCAGGCATGCATTCGCCATGGCTTCCATCGCTTTTGTAGTTGTGGTGGTATCGCTTGTCGGTAGACTTGGAGACCGAAGATTCGATATTGCCTACAACTGGTATGGAGTGGTTGATGACTCCGTACTGCCGGCAATCGAGTGGCTCGATGAAAACAGGATTCCAAACGCGAAAGTAGTGGCAACCGGGGCTGAAGGAGGCCACAACTTCGGCTGGTGGATTGAAGGTTATGCCCACATGCCGACTTATGCTGCCACCGATCTTTCATGGTTCATCGATGAAGAAGAGCGCGCTCAAGTTGCTTTGGCCCATCATCTTCTGCTAGAACGAACTTCACCGGAAGAGATCAGATCTCTGACAGAGAATGAGAATATCTGCTTCCTCTTTCTGGATAAGAGAGTTCTCGATAAACCGCTCGATAATTACATCGAAGCCGGATTCAGGCAGAGTTTTGAAACTGAGACGATAACTGTGATGGAAAGGGATGGATCGCTTCTATCCGAAAACAGGCAATGAAAATGGCATGAATAAAACCATGATGATTGATGAGGGAATCAATTCCATGAAAACCCCGGCCAGGGGACTGGGAAGATTCGGCACGTTGCTGGCAGGAGTGGGAATCTGTGTATCGATCGTGCTCGTTATCGCAATAGCCGGGGATTTCCAGGAGATGAGGAATGTCTGGGCAACGATTCAATATCAATACCTTGCCTTAATAGCGATACTGGCCGTAGCAAATCATGGGTTGCGCTACTGGCGATGGAAATTACTTCTCACGCTGGTAGCGCCGCGCACTCCTGCAAAACAGCTTACATCAATGCTCATATTCGGAGCTGGTTCTTTGCTCATTTTCACTCCGGCGCGGGTCGGAGAAGCAGCTAAAAGCATTTACGCTCAGCGTTATTTTGGAATACCTTTAGCAAAAAGCGTTCCCATCCTCATCGCAGAGCGACTTTCAGATATGGCGGTCATGGCTTTACTGGCCACTCTGGGATTGTTCTTACTTGGGGAACTTCATCACCTGTTGTTTGCTTCAGCCATTCTCGCAGCAACTCTCCTCTTTTTTGCTTTGTGGAAGATAACCATGAACTGGGAAGGGCTCTTCAAATTTATCCGCCGGTTTATGGGATCAAAACTAGATCAGATAATTGAACTCACAAGTTCAAGTCAGCGCTCCCTGTTCACTCCACGATCCATTGGTACAAATCTATCATTAGGCATTTGTGCATGGATAATAGAAACACTGATCTACTTCCTGAGCCTTTCCGCTCTGGGAGTGGACATCGATTCAAATTTATTCATACTGGCTCTGGCAGTATTTCCACTGGCATCACTTGGTGGCAGCCTCTCCTTTTTACCGGGAGGTCTCGGGGCAACTGAAGGCGCGCTTGTAGCGCTTGGAATCCTTTTTGGCGGGCTCTCAGAAGAAACGGCTATTACGGCAGGGTTAATCTCACGTGCTGCAATCCTCGGGGTTGTTGTACTGGGGGGGATTATTTCGATCCCACTATTAAATCGGATGAGCCACAATCCTGATGCATAGAATCGCAGTATTTCTTTGAGGGATAGCCCGCACCCGTTTTGCGTGCTATCATGATTGTTCCTCTGTGAAGCAATATTTATACTCAAAACGAATACACATTAACTGATCGGGTGATCAAATTTGAGATACTGAAGGAGAGTGGAGATGCATACAGGATATTTACCCATCAAAAAAATGGTTTTGAGTGCAATCGCAACTCTGGCAATTGTGGCGCTTCTACTATTCACA
>CAZJQZ010000178.1:0-4044 GCA_964548045.1 uncultured Dehalococcoidia bacterium
GCTGCCGGCGCAGCGGCGTGTTTACAGGAAGCCGCGGATACTATCATGGGCGATTACTTAACGCCACAGGAAGTACGATATCACCTCATTAACACCGGCGATCTTATCACCGATGACAAGGTCGCGATTACCAAACCAAGAGTAAACCTTGGCAATGCGGTTGATCAACTATGTACCGGATGCGACGTATGGGTAGATTTCAGTTATACAGCAGGATCAGAGGCCGGAACGTTTGACCATCCCTATAACACCGTGACTGAAGCAGTAGTATACTCAAGCACAAATGATACAATTTGCTTCAGGCCAGGCGTCTCCTCCGAAACGCTGACCATTTCCAAAGCTTTGACCCTCGATGCCTGCGGCGGAACAGTAATTATCGGGCAATAGCAGGCAGAAGTTTTGGTAAAAAAAGCGGGCCGAATTCGGCCCGCTTTTTCTGTTGACCTGATACCAGCAAGTAAGGTAGTCTTAATTCAAATGGAAATCGAATATTTTGAGGATATCAAACTGAATCAGAAGAAATTCCTCGGAGAATATCTTGCCGATAAGGATGAGATGATTGAGTATGCCCGCAAATGGGATCCCCAACCGTTTCATATAGATGAGGAAGCAGCCAAAACTTACCCCTATGGTGGAATAACAGCGTCTTCCGGTTATACCCTGGCTATCATCACACTTTTGCGGGCTACAAATGAACAGCCAAGGGGAGCCATACTGGGGATGCTGGAATACGAAAAGGTGAAGATTTTAAAACCGGTGTACCCGGGTGACCACCTCACCGTTACTTCAGAGCCAATCGAAATGCGTGAATCCGGGAGCAACCCGGATAGGGGGATCGTTAAAGCTCTGGTGGAAACCAGAAATCAGCACGATGAAGTTGTCCTGAGCTACATTATTGTAGCTATGATAGCCAAGCGGCCTGTTTGAATCCAATCAGAAATGTAATGAGCATTCCCAAAGTTATCAGGAGTCATTTTTCAATTTAGCTCAATAGTTGTAAACAAGATTACCAAATCTTGACCGGCACGAAGTGCGAGGATATAATCTATCAAGGTCACCCGAGGGCGGTTAGCTCAGTTGGTTAGAGCGCTTGCTTCACACGCAAGAGGTCAGAGGTTCGAGTCCTCTATCGCCCACCATACTGGACAGAAGACAGAACCGCCATGTCACTACTTTTTGTTCCATTGTCAGCTATGGGCATCGTGTAAGTTAATACCACTTCCTCATCTTTAACCCTCACTTTTTTGACAAAGCTCTTGATGAAAGTTTTTCGTTCCGTTAGAGCACTGCCACTAAGCACTGCTTGAAGATCAGCTACATATTCCGCAACCACCTTAGGGCTGGCCAATTCAACACGCCTGTCAGACAGAAGAACATCTATTTCAGCACGTCTGGCCATTGATCTGCCCTCCCAAAAACTGGTCCAGGTAAAATGTTAGACTTGGACTGATTTAAAAGGGGGGTTTTAAATGGGCAAGAAGGGTTATGGATTCGAGCAGATAATCATTGCTCTTCTTGTAGATGAGAAGAGTTTTTGCTATCAATTCCCCATCCCCAATTTTCGGGGAACTTTGTAATTGGCGGATACCCTCTAACCCCGCAGATGCATAAAGTTATATACTATTAATAGGGCTAAAACCCTTTGTACCCCGAGTATTGTTGGAAACCAGCCGGACCTACCATTGAGTCGCTTCTGCTAGGGACTGTCTGTTGCCCCATCCATTGGCGCAAGTGGTTTTTATCGCCACTCATATACACGAATTTTGCGTTCTCGGCGATTATTAAGTAGATATGGCTTCCTTCCTCGTTCTTGTGGAGAATGGGCACAGCCATCCCATCGGCAATCTTTACCAGTTCTGTTAGGGAGGAAAGCTGAACCAGTCCATCACTGATGCCTAGCGGAGGAATTGATTTCACATCCAAGATCATGCTCTTATGTTTTCGTTTCGCGCTCTTCGCTTCCTGTTCAGCACGAGGAAGTTTCGGAGGTTTGACCTGATAAAAAATGAAGACAGTGCCACAGAATATCAGCAACAGAATCCCGGTACTGAGACTGGCCCAAAGCCCCTGTGCGCCAACACTGGGATCGGTGACCCAAATCATATCAGTGATCGAGCCCGATTGATTCTTGCCCGGTTCATTGCCAAATTCAATAGCATTTTTGCTAAGAGCCATCCCAAAAGTTTGATTAAAGAACTCATTGATTTGTAGATCGTCACCAGTTTGGGCAAGCGTGTGCACTTTTGCGGTAATATTAAAATTATGTTTGGCGCCTCCATCAATCATCAACTCACTATCCTTTTGCTGAGCCCATGTTTCAATTTCTGCCGGGTCCACATGAAAATCCACCGTAAATACGTCGACTTCGGAGGTCTTCGGGACAAGGTCGATAGATTCGCTCCACTTGCCGGGATTCTCCAGCACCCCAAAAATTTCCACGTCTTCTTTCATGGATTTAATAGGGGTATCGTTCTGGAAATCATACGCAAAAGTGAAATCAATTGAGTCTACGAATTCGATATCAATATCCGCACACGGTCCGGCGGTTCTAATCAGTGATGGTCCGATCTTTGATTCCAAAGTGATAGGCCCGAAAAGACTGTTCGGTCCCAGTTTGACATCGTATCCAAATCTTCCCAAATGGCTATATCCAATGCCGTCTACGTAACCGCGCTGCGATTCATCGGTAAGGCCCTCCAGACCAATCGTAATTGAGCTCACATCTACGTTCATCGAAGTTGTAAACGTATCATTCAATATTTGGGTACCAGTCCTTCCTTTGGTAAACACCTCGGCAACCAGTGTTACGTCCCGGGCTTTACTGCGAAATCCTAACTCCGTCGCTATCGTCTCGAAATACTGTTCAATTGCAGCTACGTCCAAAGGGAATTGCATAGTGAACTCTCCCGGTTGTTGAGGCGTACGTGGCACCAGGGTTATTTCCTTTTGCCAGTTTCCGGGGGCCGAGAGTATGGCGTTTATCTGGACTTCCGAGGTTTCAACTGTCACAGGCTGGTCGGGGACAAACTTATATGACAAAACAATATCTATGGTTTCGACGATATTCCTAAAAAAGGATGTCGATCCTTGATTGCTATCATCAACATCTGGTTTGAGATAGGTCAGGTAATCAAACTGCCCGGTTTGCTGATAACTTGCCAGGACATTCTCTTCGGGTTTTTGGGTGTCCTGACTGAAAGCATCGATGGTGAAATATATGGAAACTATAAGTAACACGAACAGAAGCCCCAGACAGAATATGCCAATCGGGCCCTTGATCCAGTACAATCTCGGGTCATTCAATTGAGGTAAAAAAGGACTTTTCATATGATAGAACTTGCTGAATTCCGGCTTTTTAAACTTTTCAAACATGAGCTTTCCTCCAACTTTTTCTTCGCTTTTGCCACTTGCGCCGGGAACTCGATTCCCTCAATATCAGGTAACCCAGCATGCTGAAGGGTATAACCGGCACACAGGCCAGGATGAAAGGGGAGAGCCTGAAATTCCACGATGCCAGTGACCTGATTGTGCTGGCAGGTAACATGGGCAGGAAACTTCCTCTCTCATAGGTTATACTTCCCTTGCGCTCCTCCGTATCCTCAAGAATTATGTCGACTGCCTTATCCTCTCCTGAACCAAGCATGAAGTGATTCTCGCTGAAATTTACATCGGAATCTTTTGGAAGAAAACAAACGATCGACGGGAATGATGTGCCGTTGCGAACGATTCGTTGTGTTATAACATGATCGGAAGAGTCACCGTTATCAATATCATAATCGATCGTTATTTCACGCCCGTTTTGTGCCATGAACCCTCCAAGGATTATTACCATCCCAATTGCGATAATTCCGCAAATGTGTTTCGCCTGTTGATTGTTTTTCCACAGATCTTTTGCTTCAGCCCACTTAGGCTTCCGAATCAGCATGTTTCGAATTTCAGCTCCGATAACGATCATTCCGGGTATTATCACAAGAATGAAAGCTCCCTTTTGGGTATGAACAAAATTGGAAAAGTACCCGATATACGGTAGCTGAAACCTTACCC
>CAZJQZ010000179.1:0-4025 GCA_964548045.1 uncultured Dehalococcoidia bacterium
ATATGAGGTTTTTGAGCACAATACTGCTGGTTACTTTTTGCATCCTATTTGTTTATCTAGGGCTTACCGCTATTCTTGCATCGAAAGTAATCCTTACGGAATTGAGCATGTCGGAGGTTCACGAATCTCAAGGCAATACAGGATTCATCCATTATCATACTGAGTACGATATAAGTCCGGGCATTTTTCAAGGAATCGGTGGCGGGCTTATTGCTATCGGAGTAGGTTTTGCTGCATTAAGTTATCGTATACTACGCAATAAATCTCTTTGGCTTGTTCCACACATGCGGATTGCTTTTTTGGTGATTTGCCTGGTGCTTATAGTTGGAGGCATTACATTAACAGTGATCTCTGACGATATTTCAAAAGAGTCAGAGATATGCCAAACAAAAAAAGATTACCTGGGACAAGGCGGCTATTTAGGTTATGATAAAGGCTTCATGCACCTTTATCACGAGCATACTTACTGTAACAACATAGTTCCTTCAAAAACTGTGACAGGAATTGGCATCGGTACTTGTATTTGGGGAATCATTTGTTTACTGTGGGCGATAAAGCAACAAAAAGTGGCGAGATTAACAACTACTGAGACCAACTAAATGACTGGAAATCTCATGTGCATCGAAACCATAGCACTCTTTTCGGGAAAAGCATCAATTTCAGGGATTTAAAGCACAAGATCAAAAAAGCGAGATGGTGAGTTTAATTTGCAGAGTTCGTTCTACTGTTAAAACAGAAAGGTAGAGGTCAGGAGGCAAGAGATGAAGAATCTGATAAAAACGCGCAGGAAATCACAGCTTTATTGGCTGTTGGGCATAACGCTGGCGCTGGTGTTTCTGTTCAGCGCCCTTCCGGCGGTAATCACTGCCGATCAACCGCAATTGGAAGAGGAAACGGCCAGCCAGCCGGATTTGCCTTCTGAAGAACCTTCAAGGGCTACGGCCTTGGCTGGCCCGAATATGGCAACGGTTCTTGAATCTTGCAGTAAAAAATTGACACTCGATGCCCCGGCGGGCGCACTGGAACAGGAAGCGCAGATCGAAATCATCGAGCACGGCGGCTGGCAGGACACCCCCACCGGCAAACGCCGGGTTTTTGAATTCAATGCCTATCCGGTCAAAGTTGATGATGATGGGGAGACCGAGATCGATACCACCCAAAAAATCACACAGTTCAGCAAGGATATAACCGTCACCATCCAACTTGATGCCAAAGACCTGGCAGGGATGGACCCGGCAACATTGAAGTTCAAGCAGTTCAATGAAGATACACTGAAATGGGAGATAGTCCCTACCGTGTATGATCGGTCAAAGAAAAAACTCACCGGCAGCATCAGTCACTTTAGCAATGGTTCCCTGAATATAAATACCATGTTTTCCGGGCCGGGCATGATCCAGTCGTTTCAGGTAGGGATGCACACCGGCGCGGCGGTGGCAAGTTACCCCATTGCGCTTCCGCCGGGTAGAGGAGGCCAGCAGCCCTCAATCGCACTAACCTATAGTAGTGATACTCCCAACAACATGAAGAAAAAAACCGGAGTGGGCTCATGGGTAGGGATTGGATGGACACTCGACCTGGGCAATGTCCGTTATGAGGAAGAACTGGATAAATACTTCCTTTGCACAAATGGTGTCAACTATGAACTCGTCGAAGTAGCTCCGGGTGACCCGGAGTTGCGCTTTCGGACCAGTCCTGAAAGCTTCTACAAGATAACCGCTACAGAAGATGGCAACAATAACAGGCTGGGCTGGGATGTGTATGACACCGAGGGTAATCTCTATAGCTATGGGTATGATGACGATGCCCGGCAGTTATACTGGGAAGATACCGGTAGCCCCACGTATGTGGAGCATTGCTATCGCTGGGATGTGAGTGAGATCGAATATGCCGCCAGCGGGCAAAAGGTGACTATCGATTATCAGCAGGATCACGTGGAAGAAACGGGCGGTCTATACCCGGAATGGATTCGGTCGGCATACCCGGAAAGGATCGCCTACAATTACGAAAACAATGATACCGGCACATACCCTGATGTGGAGGTGTTCTTTGAGATAAGCCCTCATACCGATTTGAAGCATCCGCCGGATATGTTCCTCCGCAACGATAACCCAACCGCCACCAGTGACTACCCGGTTCCTCTGATAATGGAAACCCGGAAGCTGGATAATATAATCATTGAAGTGAACGAGCAGAATGAGACGAAGTATCACTTCGACTATACAACTACTTCTCATGGAAGTCCGTTCACCGATCCGGTAAATGGAGATGAAGTCTGTTATGCCGGTACTCACCAATTGGATAAGATCACGACCTATGGATGGGATGGTAGCTGGAATGCGCATCCGGCCACGATGGATTTCACCTATGTGCAGAATACTGGGTGCCCTGGCGATCAGGACTACCTGATGCGATTCATAAATGATGTCTATCCGGCATGTTATTGGGCCTTCGAATGGCCTTATCTTTCCAAGGTGGAAAATGGTTATGGGGCCATCACCACATATACTTATGATGAAAAGCCGGATAACAATATCAGCTTATATGATGAGAAGTGGACCCGCCAGATCGTTGAAACCAGGACGGTTGATCCCGGTTCCCCTTCAGACTTCTTCAGTCCGATAGTTACCAGTTATACCTATGAAGGAGTAAGTAGCAGTGAGTTGCCCTATTATGCCGATACCCCGGACCCGCCGCTAAACGTGCAGTATCGGGGTTACTTCAAAGTGACCGAGGTAACGGATGGGAACAAAACCGAGCATTTCTTCTGGGTTTGGGACCCGGGCGATGATGACATCCTCAGAGGAAACGAATATAATACGGTCTATTACGAAGGCACAATGGACAAATTGTTTCAACGGCACATATATTGGGGCTATACGACGCATTCGGTTGGCGGGGTGGATGTTCCCATCACGTTTATTGAGTATACTAAAGATACCGTTGATCCTGATGGTATTTGCAGGTATATACAGACGAATTATAGTTACGACAATTTGTACAACGTAGATGTCGAACAGCATTTCGGGCTCCATAATCCGGGCACTTCGGCTGATAACTACACGATATTTAGAGATTTTTATCCGCCCGATGGATCGAGTCAGATACCAGTACGCAATATCATACGCAAACCGGCATACGAGTATATTACGGATAAGGATGGCAATATAGTTAGCTGGGTCAATTATTATTATGACGGAGCCAATCAAAGCCCGATGTGCCCTACCAGCGGGAACCTCACCCGCATTAAACGGCAAATACAGAGTTCGCCTGAAAAATGGGCTATTACTGATTTTGAATACGATGATTATGGCAACCTTGCCTCGCAAATCGATCCGAGGGGAAATATCACAAACTGGGCATAAAGTTATTCCGGGACAAACATGGCTGTTTTCCCCGAATCGATGACACTGCCAAACGGGATGACGGAAAGCTATGTTTACGATCTGGCCACCGGCAATCCGGAATCTATCACAGATGCCAATCTGGAGATCACCACGTATAAATACGATGAATTCGGCAGGCTCACTACGGTAAACCTGCCGGGGCTTCTCGCGGCAGAGAAGTACGATTATTCGAAGTGGCCGGGTACCTCGATTGACCAGCAATATATCCTGACTGAGACCAAGGATGATTCTACGGGAGACGATACGTTCTGGGTGCGTGAATACCTTGACGGATTGGAAAGGCCCATTCAGGTGCAGGCGGAAGAAGATACCGGAGTGAAAACCGTTACCTCAACGGTATACGACAGCCGGGGAATGGTGTTCAGGGAATACCTGCCCGAAGAAAGTACCAGTGTGACTGACTATACGGTAACGCCGTCAGGCCAGTTTAACCAGTATGCCTATGATGGGCTGGGAAGGATTGTATCCGGTACTATGCCCGGCAGCAGAAACATAAGTCATGAGTATGAAGTTCTATACCTCTCGACATTTGGTGTATGGAAAGATACGGTCACCAACGAGCGTGGATACGAGAATGTTTACTATTACGATGCGTATGGTCAGCTTATCCAGGTGGATGAA
>CAZJQZ010000180.1:0-3963 GCA_964548045.1 uncultured Dehalococcoidia bacterium
CCGATTACAGCTTTCAAACCGACTGACTCGCAGATTTCTTTTGCCTGTTCAGCTTTGTCCTTGTCCAGTTGTTCCAGCCCGATAAGCGGATATTCCCACCCCAGCCTCTCATAGCTTGGGGTTCCCCATTCGTGGTAGGGAAGCAGCGAAACCTGCTCGGCGCCAATCTCATATCCAAACTCAGCCGTTTGCCGGATGTTTTCTTCGGAGTCATTGAAAGTGGGAATTAAAGGGAATCTTAACCATAAACGCTTTTGGGCCGCAGCCTTTCGGGCGTTCTCCAGAATGAGGGAATTATTCTGCCCGGTCCAGATGATGTGCTTGGAGGTATCCATGTTTTTGATATCAAAAAGGATCAGGTCCACGTATTCCAGCACGCTTTCCATCGCCTCCCATTTAGCAAAACCGCAGGTATCCAGGGCGGTGTGGACCCCCTTTTTCTTCAGCGCTTTGAACAACTCCCGAACGAATTTCGGTTGGGATAAAGGTTCGCCGCCGGAGACGGTCACTCCACCGTTGGAGTTTACATAAAACGGTTCATCGCTCATGACCTCTTTGACTACTTCTTTAACTGTCATATACTCCCCGGCTGCGATTATGGCTCCGGCCGGGCATGCCTCGGCGCATTTGAGGCAGAGGTCGCATTTTTCTCGATGGATCACCCGGCCCTGTAACGGGTCGGCAGTGATAGCTCCGATAGGGCAGGCATCAATGCATTTACCGCAGCCGATGCACTTGTTTTCGTAGGTCATAATTTCGGGGTGGGAAGCCTGGGATTCGGGGGTGCTGCACCACTGGCAACGTAAGGGACACCCCTTCATAAAGATGGTGTCCCTTATTCCAGGGCCATCATGAACGGTGAACCTCTGGATTCTAAGTACGAGCCCTTTTAGCGCCTGCTCTTCCGATTGTGTCAATCAATCATCCCACGAAGGCTTGTTCGGTTCTGTCGATAATATCATCCTGCAGGGTTTCGGTCAAATCCACAAAATAAGCTGCATAGCCGGAGACCCTGACGATCAGGTCCTCATGTTCTTCCGGCTCAACCTGGGCTGCCTTCAGTTCTTCGGGAACAACTATGTTGAATTGGATGTGGTGGATTCCCAGATCAGACCAGGTTTTAAGATAATCGGCAAAAACTTCCCGATAATCACCTTGCAGCATCTGGGGGGCGAATCGCTGGTTTAGCAGGTGATTGTGAGACTTGAGCGGATCGATCTTTCCCACCGATTTCAACACAGCCGTCGGGCCTTTAATGTCTCTTCCCTGAGCTGGTGAGATATTTCCATCGGGTAGAGGCTCTTTGGCGAAACGGCCATCGGGAGTGGCTCCGCAACCGGCGCCGGTGAAGTATCCCATCGATGCCGAAGTCCCATCAATTTCATAGCCTTCACCGTAGAAGGAAGGGTACTTTTTCGACTCTCCGGCTATTCCGTAGAAAACTTCTTTGGCCAGATCATCCACATAGTCATCATCGTTGCCGAATTTGGGTGCTGCCAGTAGCATTTGCCGCAGGTCTTCTTTGCCTTCGAAGTTGGTATCGAGGGCCTCGCGCAATTCGGCCATGGTGATTTTCTTTTCATCAAAAACCAGTTTACTGATGGCTGCCAGCCCGTCGGCTGCGGTCACCCCGCCGATCATCAGTAGCCAGGTGCGCGGGTAATACTGCCACTTGCGGCAATCCAGAGCCACATCTATCGAATCGTCCAGCATAATGGTGGTGAATGGTCGGGGCAGCAGTTCCGCGTAAACCATGTCACCGGCATTGCCCAGTGCAGTATTCTTCTCGACGAAGAAGTTGAACTGGATCCAGAACGCATCAATCACGTCGTCGATGGATTCAAACGTATTCGGGTCAGGTGTGCGCGCACCCAGTTGCTGCCCGCTCATATTGTCGATGCCCTGATTGATGGCTAAATCGAGACACTTGGGTAACGAGAAGTGCCCGTTTGACTGGCGGTTGACAATGTTTTTGCCCGGGATCTGCCAGGCCATGCAGTTGTTGATAGCGTAGTCTCGAGCGTCTTCAATGGAGAACCCTCGCTGTAGAAAGTATGGAATCATTAGCTTATCGTTGAAGAAAGCCGGCTGTGCCACACCTGTTGCCTGGCAGTCAATTGCCTTCAGGACCAGATCCCTAGGGGTTTTATCGTTATATCGGAAGCACAGCGGTGGCTGTACCGATTGCAATTCCATCGTGGCTTCCAGAATCAGGTAGGAAAGGTCGTTACAGACTGCGTTGCCGTCCTTATCGCAACCGGCCAGGGTGATGTTTTGCCAGGCGAGCCCGCCGCCGCCGGCGCTCATCATGACCGGAGGATGAACATATCCCATCTCTTCAAATTTGATCCAGAGCATCTCGATTAGATTGAGGGCTTCCTCGCGGGTGAGCCGGCCTTCTTCAATATCCTTTTCGTACCACGGATTGCATACGTAGTCCAGCCGGAAACCGGAACCGACAGCCGGCATCTCAATGAAATCGACAATAATGTGAATCAGGAAAAATGCCTGCAGGCACTCGTGGAAAGTCTGGCAGGGATTTTCGGGTACGCGTTCGCAGATATCAGCAACTTTCTCAAGCGCAGCTTTCTTATCGGGATCAGTTTCTGCGGCGGCTTTCTCTCTGGCGAGAGCGGCATATCTTTTGGAGAACGCGATTGCAGCTTCCACCGTTATGATCGCTGCTTCAAGGAAACGCTTCATTTCGCCATATTCGGCGGTGGAAAGGCTTTTGTCCTCACCAATTTCCTGCAGCCGGGCCTGGCAATCATTTACGATTGCTCTCAGGCCGGTCTTGAAGATGCGATCAAAGGCAGGCAGGGTGGAATCCCACTGGTAGGACCAGAAGAAAACGCCGTTGTATTTGGAATAGGCCTTGACGCTTTCCGGCACCAGTTCCCGTTCTTTTCCGTGGGCGCACTTGTTTTCCCAGTACTTATGAATTTCAAATAATTCCTCGCGGCCTGCATCATCGATCATGTGCTTGTATTCGTCATTGACGGCCTTATTGAGCCACCGGACGAACATTTCCGGATAAGTGGGAACGGCAGAGGGATCGCTGGCGATATTGCCCACGATCAATTCATTATCCTGAATAAATATGGTCATGTTTTCGAGGATTTTCTTGAGGGCCTTGGCTCGCCGGATAACCATCGCTTCGCCATCGGTTTCCTTGTAAGATTCCGTTACCAGTCGGGCTCTTTCCAGACAGAGCCGCACGTTTGCCCGGTAGCCGGCGCTATCATCGATTCTCTCAAGACCACGGTAAAGGCCTTTGATTGCTTTAATTACCTTTTCTTCTTTTCGTTGTTGAACTGCGGCGTTCATTTAATACCTCCTCCGGACTGATTCTTTTCAGCATGGATAATTTTATCACAATTGATGACAGCTTTCACTCCTTTATTATTACTGATATTTTAAGTTATCACTATTGCTTTGTATGTGACTTTCATCACAGTTTCTTGACGCCAGAAGTGCTCTCCTGTAAGCTACTGTAAAAACAGAGCGAGAACATGATTCGATTGATCGCAGGGGTAATCCTGATTGGCGTTGGTATTTATTTTGGCCTGGAAGCTGACAGTGCGCTGGATTATGGGTGGCTGGAGTTTGGAACAGCTTTCACTCCGAACCTGCAAATCCCTTCCTGGGTTCCTACCAATCCTGCAGTTGACATCTCGTCTGGCCTTGGAGCTGACACATTTTCGGAAATGGAACATTACCTTTCAGTTTTCAGGGTTGTGGCGATAGTCGCAGTGATCTTGGGTGTCATGCTGGCAGCCAGTAAGATTTTTAAACGTGCATAATTGCTTCCTTCGGAACTTTTAGGGTGGCTGCACCGTCTTTAAATTACCCTCTTGCAAAAAAAGGAGCGTTTTACAATCCTTTATGCCAGTGGTAAAATACTATCAAAATGTGAAGGAGTTGCTCAATGCTGCTTAGAAAAAAAGCTCTCCCGATTGTAAT
>CAZJQZ010000181.1:0-3941 GCA_964548045.1 uncultured Dehalococcoidia bacterium
ACCGCACGCACGGTTCGGAGGGCGGGGAGGGAAAATCCCTTCCCGACCCCTATCATAGTGGGCAACAAAATCGACCTTAGGTATCGTAAGCCCTTTTCTATGAGACAAACCAGGGAAGTAGACTGCCAAGGTATAGCCAGTCCCCCAATAACCCTAAAAGCCCGCCCTCCTATTGCCTTGTAGCTTTTGCTAACCAACGGAGCTGCTCCTATTTTCCGGTAGCTAGGAGAGAATGATAAGGATTAGTCTATGCTATGCATTGGGAACCATATCAACCAAATAACTCCGTGCCAAAAGCTCATCCGGTCCGAATCCGCCGAACACCGCCCACCTTGCTAGGTGCTCCTCAGCCAGCCGATCAGCAATACTTTGGGTTGACAGTCTGGTATGCTCGCTGCGGTCATATATCTCCCGCAGGATCGCCCTCACCCCATGGATTACCTCAAGCGGCCGGTCTTGTTTGTAGGCACCCCCGAATACCGTGCGCACGGAATCGAATTCATAGATCAAGTTCAGGATCCCTCCGAGGTTGACCACAAAATCGGGGGCGTAGAGGATGTGGTGTTTTTTCAGCAGACCCTCGA
This sequence comes from uncultured Dehalococcoidia bacterium, assembly GCA_964548045.1. GTDB lineage: Bacteria > Chloroflexota > Dehalococcoidia > SZUA-161 > SpSt-899 > JBGLNL01. The sequence goes on from CAZJQZ010000181.1 coordinate 585, forward strand.
CCTCTTTTCTGCCGCCCCTCCGCCGTTCATCGATCTGGTTGTTGGCAGCCCCCACGATGAGGAGTTGTTTGCCCCGATTTGCCCGAATGATCCGAGGGATCGTGGATGGGTTGACCACCTGCCCCATGGCGTTGGGACTGAAGATATCGAACTGCTGGTCGTAGATCTCATTCGGCTGCACCTGGTGTGCCGTGATGCCCTTATCTCGTACTATCGCCAGCTCTTCGGTCACCTTGCCGGTATGACTGTCAGCGATAATGAGATTGACCTCAGGGTAGTCCTGGACCATGTAGTCGATCAGCTGGGAGCCCACCTTGCCGATCCCCTGCACTGCCACTGTCAGACCATTGAGGCCCTCCTGATGGAGCCCGTAGGCCACCGACTCCAGCATCGACTCATACACGCCCCGGGCGGTGATCAGCGACGGATCGCCGGAGCGACCGTTTTCCAGGGACATGCAGGCCACGTTCTGGGGGGCATAGTGGGCCACGAAATCCACGTGGGCACCCCGGGTTCCCATATCAGGTGCGAAAATATACTGCACCAGCCCCTCGAGCACGGGGACCACCTTGGCCCTCAAGACCTCTTTCTCCAGCTCGGAGAGGGGCTCATCAGGACGGGAAAAGTTCTGGGTGGTGTAGTGAGGCTCGTAGATCACCGATTTCCCCCCGCCGATCCTCGAGGCCCGCACCTCCTCGATGGTGGCCCGACCCTCCAGGGCCATCTGGGAGAACATGAGATTGAGCATGGCCCACTTGTAGCTCATGCCCCGGGCCAGGTTCAAGACATCGGCATTGGCATCCCGCACTCGATCGTACTCCTTCCACCGGCACCCCCCCAGGTAGTAGGCGGTGGGCTCCGGGTGGTGGGGGCAGATGAGGGTATTGTTTCTGGCCACCCACATCCCCCTGCCGTGGCCGATGTCCCGGTAGAAGACATTCTCCGGCCTCCGCAGGGCCGTGTGAACCGTTTCCACCACATCCTCGTGGGTGGTATCGCCCTGGTGAACAGAGCTCATCACGCCCTGGAGCTGCTCCAGGGTGAGATCGTCTTTGATGGTGGGCATGGTGACAACACCTCCTGCTACTTTGGATAATATAATTGAAATCGCTCTTTTAAGTTGCCGATGTGACTACTGGTATGTATCTTGATCTTCGGCTGTTACCGTTATTGCCAACTGTGCAAGCAACCTATCATCTCTGATATATCCCTGCCAGGTCCGTTTCGTACATAAGGTGGTAGAGCATATCTATTCATACGCTGAAGGGGATTCGAAGATGCCGAGCATTTTTCTGACCTGGGCGGGAGTTGCAATATCACGGTTCAATTCGTGGGCAATGCGTATAGTCGTCTCCACAATTTGGGCATTGCTCTTCAGTTTCTGGCCGCTCGCCTACGTTGATACTGGGCTCTCCATGCCGCTGCTGCCATGCTTCTCACCGCTCGCTCAGGGGAGGGAAAGACACCCAGTCCTATCCTTTGAATTTCAAAACTCCCCTTCATTTCTTCTTCTCCACCGCCCATATAGCTCACCGCAAGGCTTGCCTTGAGTTCTGAGGCCAAAGTCCTGACGACTTCGGCCGCCCCCGATACAGGGTCGGCAAAGTTGATTAAGATGCTGTCTGCTATGGCATACTGGTCCACCATTCGAGCAGTTTCCAGAAAATGGTCCGCCTCTATTCCTGCAAGATCCAAAGGATTTGATATATGGGCAAGAGGGGATAGATGTAGCCTCTCTAATCCGGCCCTCAGTTCGGCCGGTAGGCTCGGGACAATTAATCCCAGGCTCTCTGCCTCGTCCACAGACACTGTGGCCGCACCCCCGGAGGTTGAGATAATCATGATGCGCTTGCCTTTGGGGGGTTTAATGCAGGCAAGACCCTTTGCAGAGTCGTAGAGGGCTACCAAATCCTGAACAGATACTGCCCCATACTGACGACAGGCCGCAGAAAAGGTTTCGTGGTTGCCAGCCATAGAACCCGTATGGGAAGCAGCTGACTTAGCGCCTGTTTCACTCCGGCCCGACTTTAATGCTACCACTGGTTTCCGATGTGCCGCCTTCTCTAATGCTGTCAGAAATCGCCGTCCATCCTTGAGTCCTTCTAGATACATCACGATGGTATGTATATTTCGGTCTTCTACCAGAAAATCGAGATAGTCCGCCTCGCAGATATCAGTCTGGTTGCCCAAGTTTATGGCTGCTGAAATCCCCAAACCATCGCGATCTGCCCATTCGGACAAGGCGGCCGTGACCGACCCGCTTTGGGAGACAATGGCTAGCGGCCCTCTCGTTTTGATGACTGGGAAGAACATGGCACAGAGCTTGTTCGGAAGATAATTGATCCCTTGCATGTTGGGGCCTAGCAGACGAATTCCACATTCTTTAGAAACCGCCAAAAGCTCCTGTTCCAAATCCATTCTGCCAGCCTCTCGAAAACCAGCTGACTGAATGATAGCCCCTGTAACCCCTTTGGCAGCAGCTTCCTTGAGTACTGCTGACACAAACTTGGCGGGGACAATCACAATTATCGTATCAAGCGGTTCGGGCACATCAGACAAACTTGGGCATGCTTTTACTCCCAGTATCTCTCCTCCTTTTGGATTGACGGCATAAAGCTTGCCCTCATACCCGCCTCTGATAATCGATTCCAACGTCATGAATCCGAACTTGTTCGGATCACCGGAGGCACCAACTACCGCTACGGAACCGGCGTTGAAGACTTCGCCTATGACCTTTGAAGTTTTATTAGTTGATTTCAATACAAGTGTGGTTTCAATATTTTTCCAGAGCAATGTCCCACTTTACTTTGACTTTTCAAAGTCAATGACCATGACTCCCGGCAGATTGGCAGGAGAAAGGTAACAAAAATCACCCTGAAAATCGACTTTCGATACTATAAGATCTTGATATTAGGAATTGAAGTTACTTTAAAAATACCCATTGTTGTCAGTTCTGAGGTGACCATATATTACAACAATTTATATAACTATTAATAACGGTCTTTGGTATCTTGAACGAGTTCGATGAGAACACCATAGGTCTCTGATGGATCAAGAAAAGCGACTTTCGTGCCATAAGCGCCCGCACTTGGGTCTCCATCTCTGATGGATACGCCTTTCTGTTTGAGCTCGCTCACTGCTGATTCAATGTCGTCTATTTCGAAGGCAATATGGTCAATGCCTTCCCCTCCGTGCTCAGCGATCATTTGTGCTACCCTGCCCTTACCCGTCTCAGGGTTATCCGCGAACAACTCAAGGGATGAATCGCCGACCGGCAAAAAGCATACATCAGCATCTCCTTCATAGAGTTCCTCATGGCCAATAGGGATTCCGAGTAATTCGTTATATAGTCTCTTA
>CAZJQZ010000182.1:0-3928 GCA_964548045.1 uncultured Dehalococcoidia bacterium
ATTGGAGAAAAAGACATTACTGGATTGCCCCCTGAAAAACGGGACATCAGCATCGTGTATCAGGATTATGCCCTCTTTCCCCACCTCACTGTCAGGGACAATATAACTTACGGCTTGCACTTTCACAAAATAAACAAAGGAGAAGCACGGGAGAGACTCACCCAATTGATGGATGTATTGAACCTTTCTCATTTGCAACATCGCTTTCCGGCCAATCTGAGCGGCGGTGAAAAACAGCGGGTTTCTGTGGCGAGAGCCCTCATGGTCGAACCAAAGGTGCTCCTTCTGGATGAGCCGCTTTCTGCACTGGATCCAGGATTTAGGGAGGAAGTGAGAGGTGCGCTCAAGAGGCTTCATCGAAGCTCGAACATCACCTTTGTGATGGTAACCCACGATTTTGCCGAGGCCCTCTCCCTGGCGGGCCGTGCCGCAGTCATGAATGATGGAATGATAGAGCAGATGGGCGAGATAGAGGATATATTCAAAAGACCGAACTCGGCCTTTGTGGCCGACTTTGTGGGGATGAAAAACCTCTTTCACGCCGAGTTCAGAGGGACGACGGCCCTTGTCTCGGATCTGAAAATCGAGTTGAGAGTCACACCAATAAACAGTCACGGTTACATCGCCATCAGGCCCGAGGATATCGTTATCAGCAGGCGGAAGTTCTCATCGAGCATGAGGAATTCATTCCCTGCTGTTGTTACCGCAATAATCGATCAGGGCTTCTACTATGAGGTTCACACTCGGAGCAGAGAGGTGAATTTCACATCCCTCATCACAAAGAGTTCACTGATTGACCTCGAAATCCAAGAAGCAGCTAATGTTATTCTTTCCTTTAAGGCTGCAGCAGTCCATTCCTTTTAATATTGTATGTAGATCTTGACGAAAGGTTTTAAAACAACGTATCATTATGTATAACATAACGAGGGGAAAGGAGATACGATCATGAAAATTAGCGCACGTAACACCCTTACAGGCAAAGTAACAAAGTTGGTACACGGAATGGTTAGCTCAGAAGTGACCGTTGAGCTGACAGGCGGAATCGAGATCGTCTCGGTAATTACCAAGACATCGGCAGACAACCTGGCCCTAATCGAGGGAAAGGAAGTCACCGTTGTTATCAAGGCATCGAATGTGATGATTGCCTTAGAATAATCTCGGCTCGTTAGATAATAAGTCTCAGCAGGATGGTAAGGCTACTTATCAGAGCCCTAAAATACGTGCACATCCGCTGCCTTGAAGGTCAAATATATATTCATTTCCTTTCTGAGCTCCATATCGTTAAACGAGCGTCGTGTGATCGCAGCTATCACGGGAATGCCCACATCCACGGTAATCTTGACGAGCGTGCCCTCATCGCGTATATCTTTGATTGTGCCCTTAAAGGAATTCCTCGCACTCGACTCTATCGGCTGTAGCGAAACAAGGATATTTTCGCAGCGAATCGAGGCATAGACTGAGCCTATTTTGGGTACGATGGATGCGATCGGCGTATTGTTTATACGGATGATCGAAAGGCCGTTTTCCGTCGTTGCTTCGCCCTTGTACAAATTGCGGATACCCAGAAACTCCGCCACAAACTTGGAATTCGGTCTGCTGAATACCTCTACCGGCGCACCCACCTGCACAATGTTTCCCTTGTTCATAATCGCCATCTGATTGCCGAGCATGAAGGCCTCATCAAAACTGTGGGTTACATGCACGATGGTGATATTGGTGAGAGAATGGAGCCTGCGTAGCTCGTCGCGCAACTTGGCCTTTGTTTCGCTGTCCAGAGCACTTAACGGTTCATCTAGCAGCAACACTTCCGGTTCCACAATCAGGGCTCGGGCGATGGCTACCCGCTGCTGCTCACCGCCGCTCAAGGTACCGGGGTAGCGATGCATGAGCTGTGATATACCCAGGAGCTCTGCGAGTTCCCCTGCCTTGTGCCTGGCTTTTTCCTTAGGAAGTTTTTTAGACTTGAGGCCAAAGGTGATGTTTTCCTCCACGGTCAGGTGCGGAAACAGCATGTAATCCTGATACACCATGCCAATGTGCCGCTCGCGCGGGGGTAGGCCGGTTATCTCGCTGCTCTTCAGGAATATCTTTCCCCTATCGGGCCGGTAGATGCCTGCAATAGTCTCAAGGAGGATGGTTTTTCCTGCACCGGTGGGCCCCAGCACCATAAAATAGTCGCCATCATCTATATCAAGAGAGACATCCTTAAGAAAAAACTCTCCTAAGTCCTTTGATATGTTTTCAATGCGTATCAATGTTTCCTACCTTAAAACACCCTGGCAAATCCTCCATATTTCTCAAAAATAAACAGAGAGACAAGAGATATGATGATCAAAATAGTTGCTGCTGCTATGGCCAGAGACAGATCACCGCATGACATGTTCAAATACAGCGAAATAGGCAGGGTCTCGGTCTTCATTCTCGTGGCCCCGGCCACCATTAGTGCCGCGCCAAACTCACCGATTCCTTTACACCAGGTGATGATTGAACCAGCAACTAGACCGTTCCTGGCCATGGGCAGAGTTACCCGCCAGAAGGCCCGGGCTTCAGTATCCCCAAGGGTCTGAGCAACATACTCATAGCGCGGATTGATTCCCTGGAAGGTGGATCTCAGAATACGAAACATAAAGGGCACATTCACAAAGAACTGAGCCAGAACGATCCCTTTGGGGGTAAATACAAAGGCAATGCCTAAGCTGGCAAGCCCCTTCCCAAAAGAGGTAGTACCGAAGAAGATGAGCAGGGCCACCCCCGCTACCAAAGGAGGCAGGGCCAGAGGAATATCCAGCAAGGTATTTAACATGCTACTTCCCGGAAACCGGTACCGAGCCAATCCGTATGCTGCCGGCACCGATACGATGATGCACAGGATGGTCGATATTATCGAGGTTATCAGGCTCATCCGTATAGCAAACTGAATTTCATCTGATGCAAGGCTGCTTATCAGTGCCTGGAGCGTGGTATGGGTGACCACGCATATCAGTAACGACAGGATAAACCCGGCAAGTACCACCCCAAAACACAGGGTAACGATCTTCAGCTTTGAGGCGCTATTGCGGTCTAATGCAGATGGCATGGTAATGCTTCACCTATTCGTACTTTGGGTTTGGGTAGGTAATGAAGCCATGTTTTTCAAAGATTGCCTTCCCCTCTTTGGAGGCGCAGAAATCGACAAATTTCGTAGCTGTAGCCTCTTGCTTTGAGAATGTGGTCACCCCTATGGGGATGACCTTAATGATGTTCTGGTCTCTGGGTATCTCTATTACCTCTATCTTTTCTACAAATTTTACCGTATCCCACCAGTTGAGGGCTGCATCCGCCTGTGCCATGGCGATATAGATGATCAGTTCATTCATGGTTGCAGTGGTATCCACACCCTTTGCCCACACCGCATCCTTAATCTTGTTTTTCTCCAGGATTTTATTAGCAATTTTTCCGCATGCAGCAACTTTGGGGTCTCCCAGCACCACCTTGACATCCGACCTCGTCAAGTCCTTCAGACAATTTATGTGAGCAGGATTCCCTTTTGGCACTGTGATGACCTGGATATGATACGCGATGGGCTGTTTGTATCCGATCAATCCCTTTTCGGTGGCAATATCGATATACATGGTTGCACCCGGCATATATGCATCTCCCTGTTTGGTAAGCTGCATCTGGCTCAGCAAAGCATTTGAGCCGGCATAGTTATAATGAACGTCGGTTCCGAACCGCTCCTGAAACACCTTGCCGATCTCATTCATAGGCTTTCTCATGCCGGCCCCGCTATAAACCATAATAGACTTTGCAGGTTCTGAAGCAAAACATGGCAAAACTCCAATAAGCAGCATTAACGCAGAAACAATTGCAATACTAAACCATAATCTTTTCATTCTTTTCTCCTTTCTTGTGTATTATTGGATTCTTTTTTCTTGTACGGCATCCTCTC
>CAZJQZ010000183.1:0-3922 GCA_964548045.1 uncultured Dehalococcoidia bacterium
ATTTTTTGGATTAGCGCTCAGTCCTCAGTATTCTTACGGCTAAGATGTTATGCCGATGAAGATGCGGTTTGTAGAACAAATGGTTGAATTAATGGACATATATCGTCGTCAGGGGCAGATTCGCCAGGACATCGAACAAACTGAGGCTGCTATGCTATGCTACTCGGTGATTTCGATACCGCTCTGGATGTTCGTTGTTGTTCCCGAGATGTCGCTGGATGATGCAAAACAGAGGATGCGAAGCAATCTTCAATTACTTTTCGATGGAATACAACCTAGCTCCGAATCGATAAAAGGAGTTTCAAAATGATTGAAACCAAACCAAAGGAAGTAGAAATGTATATGGATTCTGAACCAGTTGTTAAACTGGAAAATGTCTCCAAAATATACCAGATGGACCATGTTCAAGTAGCTGCTTTGAAGGATGTGTCACTGGAGATATACGCTGGTGAATTCATTGTGTTTCTCGGACCAAGTGGATCCGGAAAGACAACGCTGTTGAACATGATCGGTGGACTTGATACAGCAAGCTCTTGAACCATTATTGTGAATGGAATAACGGTAAATAAGCTGAATCCAGGTAAACTGACACAGTACAGGCGGAAAAACATCGGTTTCATATTTCAGTTTTTCAACCTGATTCCGACACTAACAGCCAGGGAAAACGTGGAATTTGCTGCTGAACTGGTGTCGAATCCTCGATCACCGGAACAATTGCTGAGTGATGTAGGCCTGGGAGAACGTGCGCGGCATTTCCCGAGTGAGCTTTCCGGCGGAGAGAATCAGCGTGTGGCAATAGCCAGGGCACTGGCGACAGATCCTTCGGTATTACTTTGCGATGAGCCGACGGGAAGTCTCGATTACGAAACCGGCAAGAAGATATATCGAGTACTTCGCGACCTGAATAAAGAAAGCGGCAAGGTAGTAGTTGTGGTGACACATAATTCGGCTGTCGGAGACATAGCTGATAGAGTTATTCGGCTTCGGGATGGAAGCGTCGTGGAAACGCGAGAAAATGAAAATCCAGTGGAGCCAGAGGATTTGAAATGGTAGCAGTGTCAAAACTGCAGCGAAAGTTATTCAGGGATCTACTCTCAGCCAGGGCTCAATTTGGCGCTGTAGTGATTATCATTATATTCGGGATAGCCACATTTGTGGCTACTTACGAATCCTACCAGAACCTTTATATATCGTACGAAAACACCTACGAAAAACTTTCTATGGCGGATTACTGGATTTCAGTGGATTACTTGCCTGAGAGAGCGGTACGAGAGCTGGAGCAAATTCAGGATATTGACGTACAGGGAAGAATAGTAAGGGATATCGCAGTGGACCTGGAACTCGAAAACGGGCAGCGTGTAGAAGGCCGCGCGGTATCGATGCCGACAGAGGGGCATCCAGGAATAAATGATGTGATCGTACGGAGTGGAGAATATTTCAGCCCTGGAGGAAGACGGGAGATCCTTGTAGAATACTCCTTTGCTGAATACCACAAGCTTCAGCCTGGTGATTGGCTGACACTTGAACGGCAGGGCAAGAAGATTCCATTGAAGGTAATGGGTACCGTCACCAGCCCCGAGTATCTCTGGGTAGCCAAAAGCTTTCAGGAACCTGCAGCTTTGCCATCAACCTTCGGCATACTGTTTATTCCGGAGGAGATGTCAGAAGAAATTTTCTCAATGCGAGGCATGTACAATGAAATCAACCTGCTTGCCACAGGTGATGATACTAACTGGGATAGGGTACTTGATCAGGTAAAAGAAGTATTCATGCGTTATGGCATAAAAAGAACCAGTTCGCAGAATGAACCAGTTCCACTTGTTACAAGAAAAATAGATGTTATTCAGGGAGTACGTACCGCATTCATAGTGGAGCGGGAATACCAGACGAGCCATCACATGTTAAAGCAGGACCTTGATGGATTTGAGCAAATGTCTGTATTGTTCCCGATGCTTTTTCTTGGCCTGGCAGCCATGGCTATTTATGTATTGTTGAATCGTCTCATAGAATCTCAAAGAACACAGATCGGCCTAATGCGGGCGTTGGGATACCGCAAGTCTCAGGTTCTATGGCACTACATCAGTTTTGCTCTGGTTATCGGAGTTCTTGGTTCAGTTATCGGCGCCATAGTGGGACATATGCTGTCGGGTTTCTTTACGGATTTCTATATCGGTTTTTTGAAAATTCCGTTTACTGTTACACAAACACAGTGGGGTAGTGTTGTTATCGGTGCTGGAATAGGCATCACTATACCGTTGATGGCTGGTATCATTTCTGCATGGGCGGCGGCCAGAATGAGACCGGCAGAGGCCATGCGTCCACCTGCCCCGCCAGCGGCACACCGTACTCTGATTGAGATATTATTCCCGTTCATAGGAAGAATGCCCAGCGTATTGAAAATTCCTCTGCGCAATGCCTTTCGTAATCCACGCAGAAGTATCTTTATGGCAACGGGTGCCATGTCGGCTACAGCTATGATTCTTGTTTCAATGTCGTTTGTTGATATGATGGACTGGATCTGGGTGACACAATTCGATCAAATTCAAACCTACGATGCACGTATTATATTCCAGGGTGTTAGCAGTGAAACAACAGTTCATCATATCGAGCAGTTCCAAGGAGTAAAAACGGCTGAAGCAATTCTTGAACAACCGTATCGTATAAAACTGGATGATAAGGTCAAGGACAGCGCTATCAGAGGAATGGAATCCAATTCAGTTATGTATAACCTGCTCGATCCAGATGGGAATCCGGTTATGGTTGAAGACAACGGATTACTTCTTCCAATGCCCTTGAGAGACCAACTAGGAGCAGAACCTGGCGATATATTGTATCTGGAGCCGACAATTGGTACTGTTGGCGAAACACAGATAGAGGTTACCGATATCGTGATGGAACCGATGGGGGGACGCGCCTACCTATCCCTTAATGATGCACAGGAATTGCTGCAGCTTCCAGGTGGGGCTACAGGAGCTCTTATACATTTCAATGGAGATCCTTCGCCCGAACTTCTTAAACGCATTTATGACTTACCAGAGGTGATGTCGATCGAATTTGGCAGCGGATTGATGGAGTATTTCGACGAGATGATGGGTTTCTTCTGGGCTTTTATTGGAGTTATGCTGGCGATGAGTTTCGGGCTTGGCATTGCCATTGTGTTCAATGGTGTAACTGTGAATGTGCTTGAACGTCGCCGCGAAATAGCGATCATGCGTGCAGTCGGTATGGATAACAGGCAGCTTACCATAATAATTACCCTTGAGAATTTGCTAATCGCTGGATTGGGGCTTATCATCGGTCTGCCGGGAGGTTATTACATAGCTAACGCCTTTATGGAGCAGGCTTCGACCGAGATGATGAGCATGCCCGCCATTATATACCCGAGATCCTTTGTAATTGCTACTATAGGAACTATCATTATCCTGCTGGTATCGCAATTACCGGCCATTAGAAAAGTAACGACGATGAGTTTACCGACAGTAACGAAGGATTGGTCCGAGTAGACTATGTAAAGTTCAATATTAAATAATTTGAAACAGATGAAAATAATAAAAAAAAATGGACCTTCTACAATTGAGGGTCTGGCAAACGGTTAAAAGGAGGGTACGAGTATGAAAAAATGGATTGCGATGGTGATGCTAATTGCCATGCTGCTGGCACTGGTACCGGGTTGCAGCTCCGGTGAAGCGGAGGAACTGGAAACCACTGAGGTCTTCAGAGGTGATATGGTTGTAACTATACCGGTGAGCGGTAACCTTGAGATGCCGGAGAAGGTAAACCTTTCCTTCGGTATGTCAGGTGAGGTGATCGAGGTATTCGTCGATAAAGGAGATATGGTAAAGAAGGACCAGGTATTAGCCAGGTTGGATACAAGCGCCATAGAAGCTCAGCTTGATGTCGCTCAATTAAGGTTAAAAGCCCT
>CAZJQZ010000184.1:0-3900 GCA_964548045.1 uncultured Dehalococcoidia bacterium
GCTCCTCACCGTGAAACTTGATGGCATTCCCAATCAGATTTTGCAGAAGCTGACCTATCTGGGTTTTATCGGCCACGACGGGCGGCAGCTGATCATGGGTCACCACTGCCTCATTTTCCTCGATCAATATCTCCAGATTGTAAAGGGCATTTTCAAGTATTGTTTCACTATCGACCGGTTCAAACGGCTTGCCACGGGTGCTGACCCAGGTATAGTACAAAAAGGCATTTATCAGTTCCTTCATCCGGGAAGCACCCTCAACAGCAAAACTAATGTACTCATCCGCCTCGGTATCGAGTATGCCTTTGTAACGCCTCGCCAGGAGCTGAGTATAGCTCGATATCATTCGGAGCGGCTCCTGCAAATCATGGGAAGCTATGTAGGCAAACTGCTGCAGTTCTTCATTAGAACGCTCCAGATCGGCCAGCAGTTTATGCAATTCCGCCTCGCTCTTTTTCAATTCTTCTTCCGTGCGTTTGTGCTCATCAATTGTTTCTTCCAGCTCTACAGTTCTTTCCTGAAGACCAGAGACCATCGTGTCAAACGCTCTCGAGAGTTCGCCCACCTCGTCTTTGCTATTAAGACCAATTCGCCGATCAAGGTTTCCTTTTATTATCTCCTCAGCACCCTCTTGCAGTTTCATAATCGGGCGCGATATAGCACGCGCCATTAAAATGGAAACCAGCGCTCCCAGAAACAGAACTCCCAGCAATGACCAGAGCATGATGCGGGTAAGATTGGCAACAGGCGCAAAGGCTTCTGAATATCCTGTTTCAACGACTACCGTCCATCCCACTTCCGGCAATCGGTGCGTAACCTGAAGCACTTTATCGCCCATATAATTCGTGGTGGATATAACTTCCCAATCGATCTCTCCCGGTTCATCAGAGCTCTCCTGCGTACCATCAATATCGACTTTCTGTCTCAGAACAGCATCATCGAGAAACCGGGATTCGGTTATCATATAGCCATCTTCATTTAAAATGTATGTTTCTCCTGTTTCCCCCAACCCCATCGTGTTAGCGGCAATATCGGATAGAATCTGCTCTCCACCCATGAGGACTATTACCCCACTCAGCTTTTCGCCAGCCCGGACAGGCGATGCTAAGACCAATACAAAATCATCGTCATCCTCCGAGAACACATCGGAATAGCTTGCATCCAGCCCGAAAATCTCTTCATACGAGGCATAATCACCGATAAAGGTGGCCTTGCTTCCCTCCAGGAAAAACTCCCACTTACTCGCGTCCATGCCAACGATATCCTCGAAGGAAGAATATTCGATCACTGGACCCTCATCCTTAATTCGCACATACATTGCGCCGTCAACATGAGCTCCCGCAGATGCCATGTTGATCAGAAAATCCTGGCTGAGCCAGGTTGCGGAATCCCAGGACAATCCGAAAAAGCCAGTATCCAGCACGCCTACATACACCCCCACAATTCTGGCCATAAGTTCGGCCTCTTCTTCGCGGCTTTCCAGGATATCTTGAATATGCTGAGATTGAGACTGGGCTGTAGTTATCATATGGTCACTTATTTCATCCTCAACGATGTTCATCGCTACGGACCTGCCAATCAGGGTAGCTCCTCCTCCAGTAAGAAGAACCACCGCAAAAATGAAAATAAGTATTTTTACTTGAATTCTCATCTATTTTTTCCCATTACAACTTCCACGTAGATTCCAAATTTTTTAAACAGGAGCCTCTTCCCTCACTCGTATCGGAATTGTGAAATAGAATGTAGTGCCTTTACCAGGCTCTGATTCCATCCATATTCTTCCGCCGTGACGTTCTACTATCTTCCGGCAAACCGAAAGGCCGATCCCTGTGCCGGGATATTGCGCCCTGGTATGCAAACGCTGGAAAATTTCAAAAATATGGTTGGCGTACTGCGATTCAATACCGATGCCGTTATCGCTGACGGAGAAAACCCATTCTTCTCCCTGCCGAACAGCAGAGACATGAATCCTTGGTGGCTCCTCACCGTGAAACTTGATGGCATTCCCAATCAGATTTTGCAGAAGCTGACCCATCTGGGTTTTATCGGCCACGACAGGCGGCAGCGGATCATGGGTCACCACCGCCCCATTTTCCTCGATCAGTATCTCCAGATTGTAAAGAGCATTTTCGAAGACAGTTTCACTATCGACCGGTTCAAACTGCTTGCCACGGGTACCTACACGTGAATAGTCCAGCAGAGCATTGATCATCGCCTGCATTCGTGCAGCACCATCGACAGCGTAATTAATGAAATCATCCGCTTCGTTATCGAGTATGCCTTTGTAACGCCTTGCCAGTAGTTGCATGTAACTCGTTACCATACGCAGCGGCTCATGCAGGTCATGCGAGGCAACATAGGCAAACTGTTCCAGTTCTTCGTTGGAACGTTGCAGTTCCGCCATAACCTCTCGCAGTTTATCCTCTCCCTGCCTGCGCGCAGCAACCTCCCCTTCCAGTTGAGCTGTTCTCTCCAGAACTCTGACTTCAAGCTTCGCCGCATGTTCTTCCAGTTCTTCCCTTGATTGCTTAAGGCTGGCAGTCATTTTATCGAATGCCACCGAAAGTTCACCCAACTCATCGCTTCTTTTCAGGCCAATACGATAATCCAGATTACCCTGCATTACAGTCTCTGCGCCCTTTTGCAGTTTCAATATGGGACTGGTCAGCATTCTTGACATTAGAAAGGAAAGCAGCACTCCCAATACCAGAATCCCGCCAATGACATAGAGCATAGTCCGGGTAAGCGCGGAAACCGGTGCGTAAGCTTCCGAAGTTGAAATCTCGGCTACTATAGTCCAGCCTGTCCCCGGCAGTTGTCTGTAAACGCCCAGCACATTGGTTCCAAGGTAATTTTCAGAGGAAACCACTTCCATCGACTCTTCCGGGTTGACCACTTTTCCTTCCAGATCGACCTTCAAATCCAACGCATCGTTTTCAATAAATCTCGATGGGGTTATCATGTGACCTTCGTCATTTAAGATGTAAACTTCCCCGGTTTCCCCCAATCCAGTAGGATCAGCCGTTATACGTGCAAGCTCTTTCTCTTCCCCAAGTATGACAACAACACCGGCAAGCTCTTCGGTCATATGATATGGAGCGGCCATAGCCAATACCGTATCCGGTGTAAATTCCTCCTGCCGGGTATCCATGACACAGGTTTTATCAATAGCATCATGGAACACTTCCCAGTCACTTAAGTCCATTCGGGTTATTTCAGGCATACCCATCTGATTAACCAGTTCAGCCATCCCTTCATTCGGCCCCTCCCCAAGTCCCTGAATCTTCTCCCAAGTGCCCAGATTAAGTTTTGAAATAAAGTCTATCCCTACTTGAAAGCCATATTTACCAATGCAAAGGTTCAACTTGCCACTTTCGTTCATGATGATTAACTGACTATCTTCAGCTAAGCCGTTACTTTCAGCATTGAATACATAACTCATAGCTTCTTTAGGCAAGTCCCCGTATTCCTCAAAGTAAGTTGTGTAGTAATTGATTTGCATAGCAACTAAATCAATACTGGTTTTCTGGTTTGAAATGAAGGTTTCTACATGATCCGCCCTGGATTGTGCGGTAGTCACCAGACGGTCACGGATTTCACTTTCCAGAGCATTCTTGGAAAGCTCCCGGACAACCAGAATAGCACTCACCCCGATAACGCAAATAATCAGGAGAATAATGATTAGCACTTTCAATCGAATTTTCATCTGTTTTTTCCAATTACAACTTCCGCTTAGATTCCGAGTTTTTTAAACAGGAGTTTCTTCCCTCACTCGTATCGGAATTGTGAAATAGAATGTGGTGCCTTTACCAGGCTCTGATTCCATCCATATCCGCCCTCCATGGCGTTCTACTATCTTCCGGCAAACCGAAAGGCCGATCCCTGTGCCGGGATATTCCG
>CAZJQZ010000185.1:0-3889 GCA_964548045.1 uncultured Dehalococcoidia bacterium
AGAAAAAGGCGAAGGCTCAAGAGCGTTTACTCAATGCGATCGAACATGATCCGGACTTCAAGCCACGAAAAAAGTCAACTAAAAAGAGGTAATTATGGCGGATGTAGCTGCCGGAACATCGATCGATATTGAAGAAATCAAAAAGCTGAAAACGGAAAGTGAGGATACGTTTCGGGATCTTCACGACCGGATGGATGAAGATTTTGATTTATTCCGTCTGGTTCCTTTCAAAGCGAAGGCGAAGGCATATAACGCCTATACGAGCCCGGCGCCCAGGAACTGGTACAACAAAGTGGCGTATGGGATCAATTCTGCAGTATTGACGGTGCAGATCCGTGTTCCCAGAGGAAAGAAAGACGAAGGGGGCGAAACCAAAGGCGAGACGGCAAAAGATCGAAGGGAAAAAACCACCAAAGGGGAGCAATTTGTACATGGCGCTTTGGGGTATATCGATCGGAAATTCCGGAAAAAGAGACGCGCGAGATCCAGGCAGCAACTTACCTGGTATATGTGTGTCCGTGGCTGGGTAGCTGCATCATTTTTCATTTATACCAAGACTAAAAAAAGTGGCGTTGAAGGTAAAGCGGAAGATAAAGACACAATATTTGATCTTCGGTTTTACGATCCACGACACACATACTGGGAAGATGGTGACGAAGGACCGGTCTGGGTGATCCACGAATTCAAAATGACGCGGCGACAGGTGTTGTCTGAATATGGCATTGAGATTGAAGGGAAGGAAGCCACATGCTGGGAATATTTAGATGAACAGGTGTACGCGGTTGTTGTGGGGGATGAATGGGGAATCGAACCGTATGAGCACGGTTTAGACTATTGCCCGGCTTTTATCGGTGCTGTGGGAGATATGCCGACCGTACAGGATAGCACGGGTGGATCCACACTGGAAGTGCAGGGAGATTCTATATATTCATCATCGAAGCTGACGTACAAGCATAAAAACAAGTTCATTTCCTACATGATGGACTGGACGGAGAAGCATGTGGCCGGATCGATGGTGATCAAATCCAAGGGGGCGAAACGAAAGATCGTCAAGGATCCGTTCCGGTCCTGGCAGGTGATCCCATTAGATGAGACCGATGTGTTTGAACCGGTGCCAGTGCCAAAAGCGCCACCGGAAGCAGCTGCAGTATTGGGAGGAGTTGACGCAGATGAACAACAAAGTACGCTTCCGTATCCCATTTCCTATGGAGGAACGACCCAACCCCTATCCGGTGCTGCGCTGGGTGTGCTTACGGAAAACACACAATCGGTGTATTCCAAATATTGTGCGCTCACTGAGGATTTCTTTTTGTGGCTGGTGTATGAAATGTTTGGTCAGTTCCAGGTAGCTGGGGGGTTAAAAACCACGTTATCCGGATATCACAATTCTTCTGGCAGGATCGACAGTGAACGGACAGGAGACTTTTTCGTAGCTGATTTTACATCTGATGATATCGATCCGGATTGGTATGTAGAGGTAATTTGCAAGCCCAGATTGCCGAGAGATATGGATGCGGAGATCCAGCGATCGATTGCGGCAAGAACACCACGGCCGACTGATCAACGACCATTATACAGTGATTACACGATTCGTGACAGGTTTATGCAGGATGCGGATCCGGACGGTGAGGACGAGCTCATCACCAAAGAAATTATCAATTCTCATCCGGATATCGTCTTTATTGAACAGCTTGAACAGCTGATCGAGCAAGGAGAGAAGGGCAAGCGTCATGCTCAGTTCCTGGTACAGAAGCGCCCGGATATTGCAGCACATCTAGGGATTGCATTACCTCAAGGATCTTTACCCGGGCAAACACCAACGACGATTCAAGGGCCGGGACCGGATAAGAACCTTCAACAGCAGATGATGGGTGGAATGCCGGCAGGACCGATGCCGAGCGAGCAGGAAATAATGATGATGGCGGAGGAAGCGGCCAGATTGGGCCTGATGCCACCACCTGGTATGCCACCCCAAGTTTAATTTAGGAGTAAAGCAATGCCGAATAATCCTAGTGAGATACTGGATAATCTCAGTTCGACGAATCGAAACACACGGGAAGCAGCCCAGAATATGCTGGCCGAATCTGCCAGGCAAGGGTATTACATCGTTAATGGTAAATGGGTGCAGGGACCACGGACGTCTGCCGATTTATCAACCAAAAGCACAACATTGACGAGATCCGCCTATAACAATCTGGTTAAACAGGCAACCGGGAATACAGCTGCGCCGAGTGCCAGCAATACCGCTTTGGGTGGCGGATTAACGGGCAATCCCCAACAGGATCTCAATGCGATAAATGCCAATCGGAATGCAGGGGTTTTGCCGGGGATCAATACGCCAGCACCACCGGGAACATTTCCGGTAACAGGAGGAAATAATATGGCCGTAGATACCGATCTTTACCGGGAGCAATTTCCTACGGAATTATATCGGCAGCATTACGGGATCCCTTCAATGGGGCTTAATCCGTACCAGGCATGGCTGATGAATCAGGCAAGTTTAGCACAGATGGCATGGGAGTTGTCGAGCCTTGGCAGCACTATCCCGGGTTTTGGGGGTTATTCCAGCCAACCTACATTTGCCGGATATTTGGGAGCAGGGCTTGGAACGCCGTCTCAAAGCCGGCAGACGCTGGGCAATATGTGGAATCAGCTCGGGAGCAATCCGCAAGCCTGGAGCACGCTGTTTGGACTGGGAGCTGAGGGTACACCAGGCGGATATTTCTATGAACAGAGTAATGGTAGTATTCCATCTGTCATGAGTAAAATCAGCGATCTGGCTATGTTCGGAATGATGAATAAATTTGCTCCTGCGGTTGCCAGTTATTACGGCGGAGTGATGGGAGATCTGTATCCGCAATATGCAGCCAATATCGGTCAACCGGGAGGGGTGCCAACTTCCGGTAATTTCATAGATTATCTATTGAAGGTCGCGCCTACAGTGCATGACAAGTTTAAGATATTCGGTCCGTAACAAAAAGAAAATCTCGGATAACGGAGGAAGATAATGCCTTGGGATAGTGGTACAAAAAATAATAATTCGGACACATCATTATATCAATGGGAACAATACCCACAGCAAATGTACCAGCAATCTTATGGAATTCCTGAAATGGGTGCTAATCCATATCAGAAATGGCAAGCAGCACAATTCGCCCCCATGTATGCTGCGTGGAACATAAGCTCTATGTTACACCCTGAATCAAATGCGTTTGCTGGTCCGGAAGGATTCAGGGATTACATAGGTTATTACAACCCTTCATCTGCCAGAGAGAAACTTGGCGGATACTATTGGAGTGCAATGGACAGAGGTCCACAATTTCAGTATCAAATGCTGGACGCACTTGGCAGGGATGTATTTGATCAGATGCTATACGGGCGATTGCTCGGGTCATATGCCCCCACAGTGGCTGCTTACTATGCCAATCAGAGACCAGCAATTGAACAAGCATGGAACGTGTCACCGGAAATGATAGGTGGCGGAAACTGGATGAAGTATTTGTTAGGCAGAGTTGGACTGTAAGGGGTTAAACGATGGCGTATCCAAGTTATGCACAGCCATATTCACCATGGCTTGAAGATACCTGGTCCGCACTGTACCATGGGATGCGCCCACAGACTGGCGGACAAGGTTTCACCAATTACTGGAAAGGTGGCGAATCGTCCGTATGGAACCAGTATTTGGGGAAACTGGGAAGCATGGCACTATCGGGCCAGGCCCCGAATTTGTCTGCATATGATTATTTGAATCAATATCCCTGGGAATCAGAATACATGAATCTTACACCGTCCAGACGTGGATTGAACTATTCAGACGTACGGCCGAGGACTATATGGGATGTCTGGGATTTAACCAGGCAAAGATCTTACTAGGTGGGTTATGTTAGGA
>CAZJQZ010000186.1:0-3732 GCA_964548045.1 uncultured Dehalococcoidia bacterium
TTTGCCCTGCTTTGGCCAGATAGGCGCCGATCTGCATCCCGTTCGGGCCGGCTCCAATTATGATTACGTCGAATTCTCTATCCATTTTTCCTCCTGTATTCAGTCATACCTGCACTGTTTTAAATAGAACGCCTATGCGTAGATTCCCGGCTCTTTCCGGCAGGATCAAACCCGGATTGACTCAAGTTACTTCAGAGTAGGCCGTCAACACAAATACTGTGTGATATTAGTGCCAGAATTGCAATACTCAGCTGGCTGTTACTGAGCGCGTCAAAATCTGATCCTATTTACAGGTCACAAATCGATATCAACACCTACAGCGGAGCCTGCGAAGGACACATATATTGGTAGTGCTTTTATATACTTGCCCCGCCGTCTTGATCAATGAATCAACTTTTGACTATCGCCTTTTATTAAGAATTAGTTTAGCAGCAATTGCCCGCCTGTGCTATGGGTCAAATGAGGTATTTTTGAGGTATCTCTATTCACAAGTAGTCAGGCCAGAGGGGACTAGATTTGAGTTAATTTTCAACTTTACCGGAGGATATTGTCCGGTTGAAAGGGAGGTATGCTATCTTTAACGGAGATGATTCCTAAATCAAATCAATCCGAGCTTCTGGGCGCGTGTCACTGCGGAAGTTTTTTTGTGGACATTCAGTTTCCGGTAAATATTTACCATATGTTTTCTGGCGGTACCAACCGAAATAAACAAATCACCGGCAACATCTTTGCCTGATGCCCCATTTGCCATAAGCCGCAGGACCTCAAGTTCCCGCATACTGAGGGTGTTCGATTGTTTTGGATCAAGTGAATCGTAGGTGGTGAGCCCGGGCTCTATGGAGCTTTCATCATGCCGAGTGAGCGCAGAGCCTTCAAAAGCATCCAGTAGCTTTTTGACATACTCGGGGGCTATCCCAAATGAAGCAACCTGACAAAGAAGCTCCTTCATGGAATGACCCTCATCCAGAAACACTCGTATGTATCCTTCCGGTTCAGCCAGTGCCAGTACTCCCTTCAGTGTTTCAAGGGATTGATCTATCCTACCCTGTGTTTTAAGCGAGATGGATTGAAGGACCATTATCTCGATGACGCTCGCCATTCTGCCTTCCGTTTCCGCTTTGCGTCTCATCTTCTCCAGCAGTTCGTCTATTTCGTCAGCTTTGCCCCGTGCAATGTATAGCCGCGCCAGGGTTAGATATGAAAACTCCTGCCATAAATCAGGTGGATTGTGCACATTGAGATCGATTTCATGGCAGGTGGCCCATCGTTGTGTTGCTTCAATATCTCCTCGTCCAAGCGAAAGACGTGCCTGCCATGCATCTGAGAGCCTCGATAGGAACGCATTATGCGGAGTATCTACGATCCGTTTTGCCAGATCGTGAAATTCTGACATCGCATTCGTTTTTCTCTGGAATTCCTCCATCATTGCCAGTCCCGGATAAAAGAACTGCATGATCAGTGCGGTTCCGCACTGTTCGCTTAATTGTATCCCTCGCGTAAAATGCTGCACGGCTTCATCAAGTTCGTTCCACTGATACAGAATCTGAGCCAGACTTATATGTGCATAGCTTGTCGCTGAGAGTGGATCTTCACTGTCACTCCACTCCACACCAAGCCGAAGCGCATGCCGGTTCGTTTCGGCTGCTTGATGGAGAAGCCCCTGTTTTGCTTGGATTTCTGCCAGACAACCCATGGCAATCAGAGCGAGATAAGGATTCCCTGTGGCCTGCCCCAAAGTGAAGGTTTCATTCAGAAAGCGGGTAGCGGTATTCACCTCCCCTCTCATAGCATAGGCCACACCAAGGTTCAATGCGATTAGTGAGCGTGCGAAAGTCTCATCATCGGGCAATTTTTCAAAAGCTTCAAGGCAAGGTTCAAGGGTACGCCGGATATCTATGTCTCCCTGCGTACTGGCGCTGACGCGCAGTGCCATGGCCACGCTACGAATCCTGGTACGATCTGCAAGAGCCTCAGAGGTTTCTTCTACTTTCGTAGTTGAAAGCAAGTTTTCTACAGATTGTAAGAGAGGTTCCACGTCATCTAATCGTCCGACCGCCATCCGGGCACTGGCAAGGGCTATACATAGCCATGGACGGGTGGTGATCAGTTCATCGGGCAGTTTGGCCAACCACCTGGGAATCGTGGAGACTTTGCTCTCCACGGTGATCATAGGTACAGCAATAGCCTCGATTAAATTTGCGGCTCTCTCAAGGTCTCCGGCAGCCAAAGAATGGTCGACGGCTTCGGCAGTCAATCCCTCGTGTTCAAACCACTGACTGGCTCGGTGGTGCAACAGCGGTGGCAGGTCGGGCTGTAACCGATTCAGTTGATTGCGTAGCAGGTCGGCGAACAGATGGTGGTAACGAAACCAACTCCTCTCTTCATCAAGTGGCACCAGGAACAAGTTGGCAGTTTCGAGGTAGTCCAGTTTTTCCACGGCATCATTTCGTTTGGTTACGGCATCGCATAGCGGAGCGGTCAATCTATCTAAAACAGAGGTCTCCAGTAGAAACGATTGAACGTCGGACGGTTGTCGCGAGAACACTTCTTCCGTAAGATAGTCCAGAACGTATCGTTGGCTGCCACTAAAGGAATCTATGAATTTCGGGATATCATTGTGGCCTTTCATTGAAATAGCGGCCATTTGCAAACTCGCAACCCAGCCTTCGGTACGATCTTCCAGCGCTTTAACGCCCTCATCTGAAAGTCCCAAGTGCATTACCTCATTGAAGAATGTCTCAATCTCATTGAAATTAAACCGCAGATCACCAGCGCTGAATTCATTGAGTTGCCCTCGACCCCGAAGGCGAGCCAGGGGCAATGTTGGATTAGTTCGACTGGCAATAACTAAATGCATCTGTGGCGGCATGTTTTCCAGCAAGAATGTCATTGCGTGGTGAACAGCCTTATTTTCGATTATGTGATAGTCATCAAGGATGAGAAGGAAAGGTTCCGTTTTTTCAGTAATTTCATTGATCAGGGAGGTGAGAAACGATTCAACAGGAGGTGGTTGTGGACTCTGAATCATGGCTGTCAGGGATTGTCCCAGATCCGGGTAAATCGTTTGTAAAGCGGAGATGAAGTATGTCCAATAACGTGACGGATCATTATCATCCTTATCCAAAGAAACCCAGCCAACCGGAAGCTGTGATTGAGAATCTTCCCTGTGCCGATGGGCCCATTCAGTTAAGAGGGTGGTCTTGCCAAAACCGGCAGGAGCGGAAACAAGTGTTAGTTTTCGATGAAGACCGGCTTCAAATCGCTCGATAAGACGTGGACGTGACACCAGTTCTGGAGGAACAAGAGGAGCGAACAGCTTGGTCTGTAGTAATGATATACGCATGGCATCTCATTCTTTCTCTGATCGAACATTTGTTTCATTGAAGTACAAGTATTTTAAAACATTCAGAATCTCCAGACAACCTAATGGTTAATTATAGCTGTTGACCTGCCTCCCAGTTGTAACTATACCTTAAATCAGTCCAATCCTAACCTTTTGACTGGACTAGTTTTTGGGATAGGTCACAATCTAATTACAATCTATTAATAACACTATTGATTTCGTTCCTGATCCAGTTAGTCCAAGTATCAATTCCTTCCCCGGTTTTACATGATATAGGTATGATTTGCATTTCAGGGTTAAGCACCTGGACTCTCTGTTTTACCGATTCGATATCGAAATCGAAGATCCCCATGGCATCGGTTTTATTAATCACCAGAACATTACATATG
>CAZJQZ010000187.1:0-3674 GCA_964548045.1 uncultured Dehalococcoidia bacterium
CGGTAGCTGATATGGAGAAGTTCCCGGTATTTGTAGCTTCGGCCAAACAGACTGCGCTCATACCTCCCGGTTATGTATTCAGTACAGGGACAATGCCCCAGCAAGATGCATACACCCTGCTTAAGTGGATAGCCGAAAATGACTGGGATTACGAAAAAAACGGGCCTGCGAAGATCGGGGGAGCCGCCTGGTCTGATGGTTATAGCGATATTATTTTCATGGGAATGAAAGATTATGTGGATGCTCATCCTGAGCAATATCAGTGGCAAGGTAGCTATCTTACCGATTTTAGCTTTGACTGGTCCAGCGAGGTTGAGCTTCTTAAGAACTGCGATTATATATGGCCTCCTACTCCAATGCAGGTTTTTGTAAGAGATTACACGCAATCAGGCTATGAAACAACATTCATTGGCTCCGATGGCGTTGCCGGATTCCTCGGAATGATAGATGCGGGAAATCACTGGGATGAGATTGACGGGATGCTGTTCATTCGTGGATCGAGGTGGTGGACAGAGGATGGACCACTTATCAATCTGACTAAAGAGATTCTTCAGGAGAATCATGGTAATAAAGCCGAAGAGATCAAAAGAGCGGGTGTTGGTTACCTGGCCTCCAGCTGTATTTATCAGCTCCTTGAAATAATTAGAAACGCTGCTGAAGAAGTTGGCCCGGAAAACATGGATTCTCAGGCAATTTATGATGCAGCGGTAACTTATACGGAGAACATAGACGGGATTGACCGGTACAGTTTCGACGAAACTAAACGGTGCTCGGCCAATTATTACGTTATATACGAAGCGGATGGGGAGAAGGAAGACCTGTTCAGAGTTGACCCCGACTGGATTCCCGTCATAACTAAACCGTAAGCCAGGGGGAAAAACATGAAAAAATACCGGGTTATACAGTGGGCAACCGGCGTGGTTGGTAGCGCTGCACTGAGTGGAATTCTCAGGCATCCAAAGCTCGAACTGGTTGGAGTTAAAGTGTATGACGATGACAAAGAGGGGCTTGATGCCGGTGATATCGTCGGTATGGACAGGACAGGCGTTCAGGCCACGCGTGATGTCGATGCTATCGTGGCGCTTGATGCTGATTGTGTGATCTACTGTCCGATGCCGTGGGATATTAATGAAATATGCCGTTTACTGGAATCTTCAAAGCATGTTATCACCCCCTGCTCGTATTGGTTCCCCTTTATTCAAGACCCCCAATCAGCAAACCTCATAGAGGCATCCTGCAAAAAAGGGAAGGTCAATTTTCACGCCTCCGGCTGCAATCCCGGGGGTATTGCCGAACGGTTTCCGCTGACGTTTACCGGATGGTGCAATCGAATTGACCGGATTACCATGACCGAATGTGGCGATTGCCGATCCTATAGCTCGGAGGGGGTTGTGCGGGAAGTGATGAATCTTGGAAAGACCCCTCAGGAAGCGGCCAATAATCCCTACACAGACATACTCAAAACCTTCTGGAATCAACCGATCGATATGATCGCCGAAGGCCTGGGGTCCGAAGTCATTGAATACGAAACAAAACACAACTTCATCCTGGCCAATCAACCGATTGAGGCTGCTGTGGGGATCATAGAGGAAGGCACAATTGCGCTGAATCACTGCCGACACATAGGGAGAACCCGTGAAGGAACGGAGATCATCGAGGAACAAATCTGGTACATGGACGATATCGAGCAGACCCGTCTCCAATCCAAAATGGATATTCCCCGTCAATCCGGATGGCGGATCAAGATCGAAGGCGATGTGAATCTGATTGTTGATATCGATTTTCCGCCGGAGCTTTCGCAGCCGGAGCGAGTGGCTCAGGGTATGAGCACAACGGGGTTCCATCTGGTAAACGCGGTACCGTTCGTATGTGAGGCAGGTAATCCAGGAATTAAAACTTTTCTGGATTTGCCTATGATTACTGGATGTATGGGGACTCACATCACGGATCGCTAACGTATTTTTTAACTGAAAGGGGACACACCAGCCCCTTTAATTTTGAATAGAAAGAGAAGAAGAAAAGGAGAATACAATGCCCAAAGACGAACGATACGATGTTGTGATCGTAGGTGGCGGACCCAATGGAATGGGAACTGCCGCGTATCTGGCCAAGGCCGGCCTGAGCGTATGTGTGCTGGAGGAGAGGACAGAGTGCGGGGGGGCCTGTGAGACGGTGGAGCCATTTCCGGGAGTGCGCATTTTCCCCCATGCCGTACTGATGTATGCTGCGCCTGCCCCGGCTTTCGATCAACTGGAGCTATGGAAATACGGCTTTCGTATGAAGTGGAACCCGGTCGGCTGGGAAGACCTCATGGTAGGAGGAAACTCCACTACTCAGGGGGTTTCCCCTAATTCCGAGAAGGACGTCATGGGATTCGGCAAGCTGGGCGGATTGCTTGGTCAACCTGAACCGTTCACCAAAGAACTGATGCGGGCCGCTTTCTGGTGTCCGCCTCATCCACCTGAGGTCGAAGTCACCGATGAGAATGTCCCTTATATGCAGGTCTATAAGAAATATCAGCCTGATGTATGGACGCCGGAACTTCGCCAGTGGACCATGTTCGACATGATGGACGAGCATTTCGAAACGGAGCCCTTTAAAGTCATAATGGCATTCGCTGCTTATGGCTCCGGCGCTGCCGGTCACTGGGAAGGTATGGCAATACCAGCCCTTCTGGCAGTCCAGCTTCTGGTTGCTCCCAATCTCGGGAAGCAAAGTGTGCCCAGGGGTGGGTTGCATGGCTATTTCCACGCCATTCATCGCTGCGTAGTTGCCAATGGAGGAGTTGTCAGGACAATGTGCCCGGTCGAAGAGATCATAGTTGATGATGGACAGGCGATTGGAGTGAGGCTGCGCGATGACGCTGCCATGGGCGGAAAAAAGATCTGGGCCAATAAAGCAGTGGTCTCCGCGGTTGATTACCGGCAGACTTTCTTTGATATGGTGGGGCGTAAACATCTGGAGCCCAGCTTTATTCGCAATCTTGAAGACGTCAGTTTGAAGAACGGTACTCTCATGGTTACCACTTACCATACCAAAACTCCGCTACGCTGGAAACCCAAGTGGGCTGATTTAGAGAAACAGTGTCCCGGGCCGGACAAGGTGCCATTCGGCATTGTGTATCCTGCTGATTCTCGCGAATTGTACTATGAAAACATCGGGGATTGTGATGCCCGCAAGAGCATGCCTACAGTGCCGCCGGAGAGATACATGTGGTTACAGGTCCAGTCACAGAACTTCGACCCGACCGATTGCCAGGGCTCCTATCCCAACGGATACATATCCGCCCCGTTCGAAGCAAATGTTCCTGTGCCAGAAACTCAAGTGGAAGGAATAGATACTCAAATGGAAAGAAAGGCAGAGCTTGATGAGTACATGCGCAAGTCATTCAGCCAGGCATTGGACGGGCTGGAACCAGAGAATATCTTACACACTTGGTCATCGAGTGGTCGGGAAGTGGAATTCCGCAACTCCGGACTTATCGGCGGAACCTGGTGCGGCAGTAGACACTGTGCCGACCAGTCAGCTGAGAAACGCCTCATACCGGAACTGACCCGCTATCGTTCACCAATCGATGGGCTATATTGCGCTCACCAGACAATGTCCCATCCGGGCGGACTGTGCCTGATGGCGATTCCCTACAACCTGATGCATATCCTCATCGAGGACGGGGT
>CAZJQZ010000188.1:0-3624 GCA_964548045.1 uncultured Dehalococcoidia bacterium
GAAACCGGGCTGATGCGTCAAATGGATTACGGGAAGGGATACAAGTACGCTCACTATTTTCCCGTACATTTTGTGCAACAGGAATACCTGCCTGATGAATTGAAAGGGCGCAAGTATTACCGGCCGGGGAAAATGGGGTTCGAGAAGGAAATTGAAAAGAGGCTGAACTACTGGTGGAAGGAGAGGAGAAATCCTCCTCCTCACGAGGAAATGTAAGGGCCTCATCGAGCCTTTTGGCAGTACGGTTGCTATCGGGCAGTATCAGGGCGTATAATCCATTCAAACATGAGGTGAATTATGAAGAGAGCATTACTGGCTTTAATTGTGTTCAGCTTGTTTGCTGTGGCTTGCGGTGGGGGGGACAGCACATCCGAGCCATTGGCACAACCAACCGCGACGGTTGAGCCGGAAACGACTTCGGATACCCCTCAGGAGACTGTTGCTCCTGCGCAGCTTGATGACCTGACGGGCAAAATATGGATCCTCACCGATATCGGTGAGGAAAGCGGCGAATGGGAATTCAATGAGGATATCAGGGTTGATCTGCAATTCGTGGCCAGTGGCGGCCGAAATATCATTAAAGGAAACTCGGGCTGCAATACCTACAGAGGCGTTTTCGGAATTGATGGATATACACTGTTCATCGATAACCTTACCAATACGGAAATGGCCTGCATGAAGGAAGGTGCCATGGAGCAAGAGGCTGGATATCTGGCCGCGCTTCGAATTGCACACAGTTTCCAGTTTGCTGATAACGGCGATTCCCTGATGATAATGTACGGAATGACAGTTCCAAACTATCTGGTCTTTAAACCTCAGTCTATAGTGTCACCAACGCCAACGCCCACTCCAGCGCCTTCACCCACGGCAAAACCGACCCCTGAACCAACACCGGTGGTCATTCCCACGCCTATCGGGGTTGCCGATATTACGGTGAATGTTTTTATCAGTTTCCAGAAACCGGAAGATGAAGAAGCGGAGTCTCAATCTGAGCGATGCGAATCTCCCGTTAACGTCGGTTTCTATCCTGAAGGCAGCCCGAATGAGTGGCTGAAAGACCCGGAATTTGCCATGTACTATTTCAGCGGCACGACGAATTGCGTGAGTACGGAAAGCGGCACCAGAGTAATGGTTGCAGTAGGACCGGTGAGCTCCGGCACTTACGATATCACGGCAGACACCCCAACCACGCTGATGAACGTGAACAGGGGAGTTCACATTGAGTAGCATTCAATGAGCAGGGTAATTCAATGTCACTGAACTGTGGGCTTGTTGGCCTCCCCGGCTGCGGAAAAACCACTATCTACAATGCCATCACGGCCGCCGGTGCGGCCAGTCACGATGGATCGGAGATGAACCGGGCCGTTGTGAATGTGCCCGATGAGCGCATCCAGCCACTGGTGGATATGTACAAACCAGCCAAAACCGTACCTGCTACACTGGAAGTGGTGGATATCCCCGGACTCAAGGCAGGCTCAACTGCTGGTGCAGGGCGCGGAACCCGGCTTCTCGGGCATATCAAAGATGTGGATGCCATCCTGCATGTGGTGAGGTGCTTTGAGGATGAATCGGTGCCGTTTGAATACGATACTATCGATCCGGTGCGTGATGTGGAGACAGTTGAGATTGAAATGATGGTGGCTGATAGCCAGACATTGCAGAATAAAATCGACCGACTCACGAAGAAAGCCAAAACTGGCGACCCTGCTGTCATCAAGGAAAAAGATGATTGCCGGAAGGTCAAAAACGGGCTGGATGATGGCATTCCCGCGCGCAAGCAAAACCTGAACGAAAAAGAGATGGCCAGCGTTCGAGAGTGCAATCTGCTTTCGCTCAAATCGGCCCTTTATGTTGCTAATATCAAAACGCCGGATGATGCTGCCAATAATCACGTTCACGCACTTAAAGCAATAGCGGATGCCGAGGGTTCGGAGATGATCACTGTGTGCGGTTGTGACGAAGCTGATATTTGCCAGCTTCCCCCGGAAGAGCAGCAGGAATTTTTGCGCGAGTTGGGACTGGAGGAATCTTCGATGCAGCGGCTGATCCGGGCCGCATATCGGTTGCTTGGCCTGGTAAACTTTTTCACCAAGGGTGAAGATGAGGTAAGGGCCTGGACTTGCCGTAAAGGTGATTTGGCGCCTGTCGCTGCCGGCAAAATCCACACCGATATGGAAAAAGGCTTTATTCGTATGGAAGTGATACGTTACGATGACCTGATGGAGCTTGGCAGCGAGGCGGCGGTGGCCAAAGCTGGCAAGCAGAGGCTCGAAGGAAAAACCTACGAAGTGCAGGATGGAGATCTTGTAGTAGTCAGATTCAGTCCGCCAAAATGAAATGAGCACAAAGATCATGAAGAGCGCAGAGATATTTCTCTGCCTGGGTTTTGCGAGGATGTTCCCCGCTCTTCTTCTTTCCCCCAAGATTTGGGGAGTTAAGGGTTGCAACAAATCTCAACTTTGAGAGAAAAGGAAGAAATCATGGCATCAGATGTGAACGAACTGACTGTAAATTATGAAGAGGATGGAGTCGTAACCACAAAAGAACTGGATAAGATGATCCTTTCAAAGGGAACCTGGACGACGATCATTTTCAAATATCAGGATTGGAATCGCCAAAAAAAGGAATACGGGCCGGACAAGTTCACAATTCGTCGCTACCAGAAACGGGATGGCGATTACCGGCAGCAATCGAAATTCAACATATCCAGCGCAGAACAGGCAGAGAAGATTATCAAAGCACTCCAAACGTGGATTAAATAAAAAAAGCCCGAAATACCGGGCTTTTTCAACCACTATTCACAGAGATGTGTGGTCCTTTTCTACGATCAATGGATATCTGGACGTGCAATGATTCCAAAGTATGAACTGTTATTGCACCCGGTTTACCCCTGCTGATATACTCAATTTGTGCCTGAAGCTACTATCCCCGTCATTTTCACAACTGCCTTTTTGATCGCTCTCTCCGGGGCAATGATGCCCGGTCCTTTGCTGGCATATACAATAAGTGCTTCCGCCCGGTACGGTTTCTGGGCTGGCCCGTTGCTCATTCTCGGGCACGCCATTCTGGAACTGGCACTAATTATTGTGCTTGTCCTGGGGCTTGATCGTTTTATATCAAGTGACCGGGTAACAAGCATTATCGGGATGGTGGGAGGAGTTGTGCTGATTGGAATGGGCCTGATCATGTTCCGGCAGGGATGGCACAAAGTGACTTTGCCTCTAGAAAACTCGGCGAGTATAGCTGAAAACAGAAAACTAATTATTGCCGGGATACTGGTCAGCATGTCCAATCCCTACTGGTTCCTTTGGTGGGCTACTGTCGGCGTGGCTTACCTGGCATGGGCACTGAAGTTGGGATCTGCCGGGATAGCTTCCTTTTTTGCCGGTCACATTCTGGCGGATCTGGGATGGTATGCACTGGTAGCTTTGATTGTGGCTACTGGAAGAAAAGCAATAAACGATACCGTGTATTCCCGTCTCTTGCTGGTATGCGGTCTGGCCCTTGTGGGATTGGGTGGATACTTTCTGGTCTCAGGTATCAGTGTCCTCGCAGACTGATTCTAACGCCGGATAGATATCTCGCACTTTCACTGCGTAACAGTAAATTTGCAGTATAATAAAG
>CAZJQZ010000189.1:0-3622 GCA_964548045.1 uncultured Dehalococcoidia bacterium
CAATTTCCACAACGGGGCAAGCGATTGTTGCTACAGCTCTGACAACATTGGGTGGATTTGGAATACTAATTTCATCAAAGTTCATTTTAATCAAAGACTTTGGTATAGCGACCACGATCGCTGTTTTTCTGTGCTTGCTGAGCGCAATGATTGTTATGCCTTCCTTTACTGTGTGGTGGGATCGACACGTGGCTATAAGATTACCTCGCTGGCTATGAACATATATTTAGAACCAAATAGTACACGCGCACAGATGGCCGCTTGAAGCCATTACACTCTATCTGAAACTGACTGCCTCCCAGAAACTGATCTAGGTAAAATGCTAAACTTGAACTAATCGTTGCTTTGCAAAAAATTAGTGGGCGCCAAATCGGGACTTTGAGGACCAAAAAGGGGTAGAATCTGTAGCTGGGAGCGAATGCTCTGCGGTCTCACGTTGAGGTCTTCAAAATACTCCGATTTATAGCTAAATCTTCTTTTCCCATTTTCCACTGAGTTATCTGGTTTACGCTGGATTTATGTGGCGTTCTCTGGGTTATGGCGCCAATTTGGGCGCCAATTTTGATAAGAAAAGGGGGGCACTGGTACCAGTGCCCCCCTTTATGGTTTAGCTATTTGCGTCAGGTTGCTACCAGATCCCCACGTTCCTCTTCACATTCAACAGCGTGGTGGTGCTGTCTACAGTAATATCGTAGGTATCTGGCGTAATTGGGTCAGGACACAGGAAGTAAGCTCGTGTGCCACCGGGAGTGCTGATGGCCGTGGTAGTGCCAGTAAATGACTTCAGTGGCGTATCAACGAGGACGTTAGCACCTGGCGTAAAAAATCCTATATTGATAGGAACTTGCCAGCCATTTGGGGGACGATTGGTTCCCTGCAAGTTGACCTTGATTCCCACTGTCACGCCAGGAGGCGGCACGAATTCATCTACTCCCATATCCACCACCGCACCTGGAACTGCATCACCATCGATGATTCGGCTATCACCTTCGAAATCGGTCGTCAGCCATGCGGGAACGGACGTGTTGCTGCCTTTATCGATGCAGGGTGAACTGCCCAGCAAATGAAAATTGCTCGCAAGCGGATTTTCAAACATCGGGGTTCCGCTGATATTCCCGGTTCCCCCATGATCTCCCTGAACGTCGCTGTAGGTCACATCCGCCGATCCGGTGATCTCACCCGGCGTATCACCCCATAAAATACAATTGGTTACGATCGGGGTGCAATACTGATTGTACATCCCGCCACCATCCGCTGCCGTGTTACCGTAAAACGTGCAATTGATAATCTCTGCCGCCGACGTATGATTGAACATCCCACCACCGCCGAAGGCCGCTGTGTTGCCCATTATGATACAATTGGTCAATGTTGGCGATGAGGAATTCTTGTTGTAAATTCCGCCACCTTCCTGATTGGCGATATTACCTGAAATCCTACAGTCGGAAATCACCAGCGATGACCCATCGTTGTAGATACCACCGCCGGAATTGGCCTGACCGCCCTGGATGGTGAAGCCTTCCAGCTTGGATGTCGAACTCAGTCCGCTGGTAACGATTGCACCTCCGCTGCCGCCGCCGTCGATCATAGTAACGTCCGCTCCAGCACCCTGAACAATAAGGTCGATCGTCCAGGCAAGATTCTCGATATAAGTTCCAGCAGCAACTACCAGCGTATCGCTCAAATTGGCGTCATCAATTCCAGATTGAATTGTAGAGTACCAAGTATCCTGAGTTATATTGTGAACTGGCATGAACAAAGTCGCAAAGTTTTCTTCGTTGCCATAAACGGTACCATCTCCATCAGCAACAGCGCGAACGTAATACGTGGTATCGGGTGTAAGACTGGCAATCCCTTCGCTGAAAGGTCCGGTTCCACTGGCAGAAACGGGTGTCGTTGAGAATGGATACGAACCGGAAGCCGTTCCATATTCGAAATAAATATCGACAGGATCAGCAGTACCCAACCGGGTTAACGCACCATTTAACGTGGCTGTTGTGCCTGTCACGTCGGTTACAGTTGAGGTGGTCACAATCGGGGAGACAAAGTGTCCCTCATCGGCACCCATATCGATGATCGCAATATCGTCATAATCGCCATCGAAAATACGGGAATCTCCTTCGTAATCCTCGGTAATCCAGGGGGGTAGAGCTGAATTGGTTCCGCTATCGATGCACGGCGAATCGAACGTCAAATGAAAATTGCCGCTTCCGGCATTGAGGAACAATGGGTCGCCATCGATATTTTCAGTTCCCGTATATCCATCCTGCACATCACTGTAGCTGACAGTCGCCCCGCCGGATATCTGCCCCGCGCTGTTTCCCCAGAAAATGCAGTTCTTCGCGACAGGCGTGCAATACTGACTGTACATGCCGCCGCCATCGATGCCCGTATTATTCGACACCGTACAGTTGATAAACCGAGCCGCCGAACTCTTGTTGTAAATTCCTCCGCCACCGTAAGTAGCAACGTTGCCAGTGATCATGCAGTTCATGAATGTGGCTGCTGAACCACTATCATTGTAGATGCCACCACCTTCCAGGTTGGCACTGTTATCGCTAATAATGCAATCGACCACATTGGGCGATGACCCATTATTGTACATTCCCCCGCCGTTATCGGCAACACCTTTGGTGATGGTAAATCCCTGTATCATCGAGACATCCTGGTCGAGTCCGCTGGTAACAATTGCACCTCCGCTGCCACCGCCATCGATAGTTGTTACGTCCGCACCAGCTCCATAAATAATAAGGTCGATATTCCAAACCAGATTCTCATTATAGGTTCCTGCATCGGCAACTATGGTATCGCCGGAATTAGCATCATTGATTGCCGATTGAATGGCGAAATACCAAGTATCCCGAGTTGTGTTATGAACCGGCATGTATACCGTAGTGAAACTCTCTTCCTCACCATACGCTGTCATATCGCCGTCAGCAACAGCATGGAAGTAATACGTGGTATCGGGGGTCAGCCCATTTGCAACATCGCTGAAAGGTCCGGTTGTGCTGGTGGAATCCGGAACAGTTGAATATGGATATGAACCGGAAAGCGTTCCGTATTCAAAATAAACATCCACACTGGCAGCAGTTCCCAGGTCAATCAAAGTTCCGTTCAATGTTGCAGAAGTACCGGCAATGCCAGTGGCCAAATTGGTTTCCACTTCAGGATACGGATTGACGATATCAACAGTAGCGCTACCGGAATTTACGCAGTAATTATATTCATCATCGCGAGCCGTTACGTCAACGGTATCGGTCTGGCTGGTACCGGCGTTGCCGGAAACGGTTCTTTCAAATTCGCACAGGCAATTGCCGCCGGGTGGCAGAGCAACCGGTTCAGTATACATGCCACAATCGCTGGCCCCATTCAGGCTGCCGTAAATATCGTCGGTAATATCGGTGATGGTGACTTCTTCTGCCATAGACAAGTTCTCGATGAAAAGTGAGAAGGTGACGGTTCCGCCGGGTTCCCACACACTTGTCGGGCTGGCAGTTTTTATAACATTGATAGAAGGTAGAACATCGGTAATGGTAACAATAGCACCATCTTGATCTTGCGCTTGATATAATTCGTCATCTTCGGCAGTCGCTGTAACAATATCTATTTCCACATCATTAGCATT
>CAZJQZ010000190.1:0-3610 GCA_964548045.1 uncultured Dehalococcoidia bacterium
GATTGAATAATGGGAGAGGAAACTCTTTCGCAGGCTGCCATAGATGCCATGCTGGCGGGAAATCCGGGAAATGATGCTCCTGCCAAGGTGGCGATTGCGCCGGAACCAGAACAGATAGCGGAGGTGACTCCGGAACCGGAACCGGAACCAGAGCCGGTAGTGGAAGTGACTCCGGAACCGGAACCAGAACCAGAGCCGATAGCGGAGGCTACTCTGGAACCGAAACCAGAACCACATCCGGCCCCGGAAGCTGCTCCTGTGGCCCGGCCGGAGCCGGCATCGCGGCCAGTGGCGGCTGCATCCGTCTCGGAAGATGAACTGGCTGCTCTTGCCAGCCGGATCAAAAAAATCGAGGCGGCAGTGAAATCCAATGCTGAAGTATCGGATGCGGAAATTCTGGATAGATTGCAATCATTAGAAGTTTCCGTGATGGGCATTTGCCAGATGCAGCAAGAATTCCCTCATGAGTCTTTTGTGGGGAAGATATCCGGTTTGGAACAGGAACTGAGCAAGGTCTCCCGGCTGGAGCTGGAAATGAGGAAGGTGTCCCGGCTGGAGCGGGAGATGGCCAGAGTAACTCAGTTGGAACAGGAATTAGCTGATATGAATACCGCGGTTCGGAACCTTACTACGCAACTGCAGAATTCCCTTAGTCAAATGAAAAAAATCGCGGGGCAGGCTAGGAAAACCTCGCGGGAACTCAAAAGCACCTGGGGCTATCAGCTTCAGCAAAACTTTGAATGCCAGAGCTGTGGGTCTCAGGGCTATGTGGTGGGACTGGTCAAATGCAGTGATTGCGGTGAGGAAGAGTGGTGGGGCTGGTGGCCTCCCGAAGAAGAAGAATACGATGATTTCGATTCCGTACCGGAGGGTGCGGGTCAGGAAGATTACTGGTAGTAAGGAGAATTGCTGAGGTTATGCAAGGTATCCGGCAGCACAGCAGATTTGCATTATGTTCGATACTCTCGGTGAGCGAAAAGAACGGCGAAGGCACTGGAGGCATCGGCTTGTTTTTTTCATACTTTGTTGCGTGGTGTTCTTCGGTTGTGTGGGGTATCTGTTCAGCCTTGACCCTGAAGACAGCACAAATCCGATGGACATCGTTCAGGGCACCGGCAGCGAGATGGAGGAATTCGAAATGCTCTATTCCGGTCCACCGGAGTTGAAGATTAAATGGGATGATGTGATTGGACAGGCATGGTCGATCGCTTATGTTACGGGGTGGGCCCAGAATGTTTCTACCCGGACTATCCGGTTCGAAAATATTATCTATCGCGTAAGAGATAAAGATGGCAATATTATTTGGGAGGAAGAGGACGACAGAGTTGCCGGAGGGTTCACCCTCGAACCGATAGAATATATTGATTTTGATATTATGCCAATTTGCAAAAGGCCGGCGGAAACCTTTGAGCTGGTGGTCGAAGGAGCCACGGTGCTCAACAGGTGAGGCGCTGCCATTGCTGGCGGGAATAGGGAATGAACGTGAATTACTTTATGCAATCAGGAGATCTCCCTCGATGAGGGGGTGTGAATGATGGAATCTTCGATAGTATCCGGTGCGCTGTTTTTCGTGATGCTGCTGCTGTTTATGGTGGTCTATGATTCAAATCCGACTATCCAGAGATTCGTGCTGCGGTTGTTGAAACGCCAGGTAAATAGCGGAAAACGGCAGAATGAGGAGGAATCTCTACTCGAAAAGCAGGAACCGGCGGTGGTGGATCAGGAAGGGGCACTGAAGGTTCCCTCAGTAGTTGAACTGGAGAGTCGCCAGCAGGATGAATCGCCCGGCGTGGTGCGTCGGTTGATAAGCAGCGTACGGAGCTGCGCCAGGCAAAAAGAGCACTTGAAAGAAGAGGAATCGTCTCCTTTTGAAAAGGCGAAGCCAGTCAGGAAGAAAGGGGTAAGGGGGATCGCGGGAGCCTTGTCTCAAATGATACCCGGTGATGGAGGCCGGGATGAAGAAATGGAAACGATGCTCATGGATGCCATCAGTACGGTGCGAAATTCGCTGGATGAACTGGACAGTCGGGTGGCACAGTTTGAAACAGTAACGGAGAAGGTCGGCCAGTTTGAAGAGGGACTGGCCAAAGCCGGAGAGGATACCCAGATGGTTTCGGAGGAGATGCAGGATATCCTTGGCTCGATACGTGTTTCGATAGACGGGCTTGAAGGTCGGCTCAATGGTCTGAATACAGAAGTTCAGGAAGTGAAGGCCAGGGAGCCGGAAGTGGCGGAACCACAGGTTGTGGAATCGCAGACTCGTGAGATCGAGATCGTAGATGAAGAGACTAAAAACAGGGTCAATCGTCTGGAAGAAACCGTAGCTGATATCAATGAAACACTTGATTTGCTGCCGGAAAAAGTTCAAAAAGCGATGAGTGAATCCAAGGATGCAGGTAAGCGAGTTGAGGTAGTTTCAGGGAATCTGCAATCCACTCTCGGGTTTAATATCCGCAAGACATTCCGGTGTGAGTCCTGCGGCTCGAGCAGCTTTGTTGCCAGTCAGGTTGTCTGTACCAAATGTGGAGCTGGAAGCTGGTGGGGATGGTGGCCTGCAAAAGAGTCGGCAGAGGAAGAAGAAACTGATCTGGAAGATAAATTTGACGCCGAACTGGAAACAGAGTTAGACCTCGATGAAGATGAGGACGAAGAATCTGAAGTTGGGGCTGAGATGATTCAGTCTGAAGACGATCAGTTTTGAGGCGAGGGCAAGACGCACCCTCGTTTTTCCCATCAGTGAAGCGGGGCGGTGATAGTATCCAGCCTGTTCCCGAACTCTTTAGAAAGTCCCTCGTAGCGGCCTGTCAAATCGCGGGCGAAATCGGTAAAAGCTTCTTTGCGGGCTTCGGCTCGCTCGAGAGACGGGTCATCCTGGAAGGAAGCAATATCATTGATAAGGTCTTCATAACACAGCGTGAATTGCTTGCTGACTTGCTCTGCTCCCCCGGTTATATTTGAGGACTCGCTGTTTGTAGTTGCCTTGGTAGTGAGGGGGAATGCGCTGAGGGTGCTCATCAGGAAAGACAGAACTATCGATAAAACAGCTAAGGTGATGCTTGCTTTTATCATCTGCTTAATCTCTCCAATTCTGAGATTAGCAGGTGGTGGTAAAGGTTCGGGTCAAGGGGTGGTCAATGGCGGGTAGAAGATGGTTACAAAGCAGTCAAAAGTTGGTAAACGAGGGAAAGCATGAACGGGCCGGGGACTATCTGGCGAAGCTGTTTTTTGGAACAGAATGCTCTAGAGAGCGAAGACGGCCCAGATCAGAAGCCCGCCAGCGAGGATGTAAGTGATCAGGGCCACGCATTGCGTGATCTGGTGATGGTAGAAATCGGTTGATTTCTGCTTCATTTGGGTCCAGTAAGAAGGATGAAAGAAACGATACCAGGAGCTTTCCTGCCAGATTACGAGACTGGAAGAGTCTTTTCCAAGGATAGCTTTATTGACTGCCTGACGAAGGAGGGAAGTGGATGTCAGGTCGATTACAGAAGCCAAGAGAAGGAATGACATGCCAATGGTGAATCGTACCAGTTCAACTTCAATATCTTTGCTGGCGAGATCAATACTCCACATGGCAATAAGAGCGATTGCCGAGAATCCGAACGCTATG
>CAZJQZ010000191.1:0-3591 GCA_964548045.1 uncultured Dehalococcoidia bacterium
ATATGTTATAGGTTCGCGCGTTTTTGCATGCTTACGTTCCGAAAACGCAAGTTAAGATCTCTACCTTCAAAGATATACATTATGGCGATCAGAGTCTTCTTTATTCAGCATGGCAGCTACCCCCCAATATAAAAAACCACGATAACCAGAATTAGTCATTCCGGGACGATCACTGATACAGTATCGTACCAGATTTTGCCGTCCAGCTTTCCATTCGGTTCATCATCGATGCCAAATGCGAAGAACCAGGTGCCCGGCTGTTTTGAATAATTTTTATCGAAAAAGCCCCACATAGGCTCTACCGACTGATAGGCATTGTAAGCGTCTGTCCAGTAGATGCCGATCGGGTCAAACTGGGTTAAAGGCCCAATGAACACAGTCGATAATCCTTGCACCCACCCCATGGGCCACACGAAAGACCATATTTCGCCGCCAGGGGTTACAAGAACTACCCACCAATCCACATCCTCGCCTTCAATCATTCCGGGATCGTCCAACAGGCAAACAGCGACAAACTGGTCTTCCTTGTCGACCAGGTAGAGGATATCATCCTCCACTTGGACTTGATGAATATCACCTAGCACATTGGTCCAAGGGGCTTCTGCGTTATATCTGTCGAATTCAATTGCACCAATTCGAGGTACGCAGCCCTCCATCTCGAAGACCTTATGGCTGCTTTTCAGGGCAAGGATGCCACCCTTAGCAATGCTTCCCCACAGGAGAAACATTATCGTCTCGTCGGCAGTCAAGCCGGTGGTATCAATGTTGGTCATATCACCCTCAAGCGTAATCTTTGCTGGGCTGTCAGCTGTCCCTCGCACATCATAACCGGTCGGAGCATAGGTGGTAGCCGTGATCGTCTTGCGCTGATCGTTAACCGGGTAAGCGCCACTATCCACGCCATCATCGAGGAAGTGTTCAAAGATACCGTTCATACCGTAGGCAATATCAGCTTGGTCATGTAAACCACTAACCGTCGACCCCAGACCCCTGGCTATCGCATCAGACGCCAGCTCATAGGATGGGGTTGAATCCAACATGACGCGATTCTGGAACCGACCTCCATCGGTGATAGTCATGTTATTGTGTGGATCGAAGTTGGCAGCAAAAGCAGCCGCCTCCCGCAACGTAACAATTCGCACACCTTCAGCTTGTAGTTTTTGAATCAATCGCTGCCACCCACGCATTGAACACTGACCATTATGGGCATAGAAATTTAAAATGCCACCTAAATGTCGGTAAGGGGTTAGCTTATACTCGACAAAATCGTCAATCACCGTATCATAATCGGCGTATGAATATCTAACGGTTACCGGGCCAGTAGTTGTCGAATCAAACGTTATGGTATATTCACCAGTCATATAATTGACAGTTGCTATCCCGTCAGAACTATAGCTCTCTGTTCCGGCGTTTCCGCAGACAATCACTTGTCTGCCATCGGTAAACGTCACCGGATTGATTCCAGTTGTACTAAACGGCAGCACCCAATCACCATGTTGGAGAGTCCCGGAATACATTTGCTGACCTGAAGAACCAACCAATTCCCCCGACACAACCACAGCAGCCGGCAAATACACTCCAGCAGCCAGTGCGATGGTATTCATATTCATCACATTCAACCAGTCCCACGTCGAGCGCGACCAGGTATCTCCGCAACGATTGATACTGTATCCACTATCAAGTAGGGCCACCTCCATCGCGTCATCAACACCAACTCCCGGAGAAACAAAAGAAGTACATGGTTGCCCGGTAACTTTTTCAATGAGCATTTTCGAGTCACGTAGCTCACCCATCCACACCCGGCTGGATTGCATATTTAGCTGATTGTCAATAAGGGTAGATGTCAGAGTGGTTTCATCTGTGTCGGGGAGATATTTAGCTAAGCCACCGCCGGCATTAGTCAGCTCAACATTCACAGCGGAAAAACCGGTAACGGCATTGATAGCAAAAACTAACTCATCTAGAGACATTTCGCCAAGCAAATGGTCAGAGTCTACATTAAAGTCAATAGTTGACACTGTCGAACCATCTAGGGCTAATACCATAGAGGTAGCGTAGTCCCCACCCGATGAATTGATTTCAAAAGAACCTGTACCAGCACCAGAGTACGCTATTCGAATACCGCTGTGATCTTCAACATGCTGCGCGAATACCATCCCGTGACTAGCTATTTCATGGCCGGCAGCAACAATTCTTTGCAGATAGGACGCATCCGTGGAAGCATAAATTCCCTGTTCTGACGCATATCCATGAACACCAACAACCGCCAAAACCGGCATCATATTGTATACGAAATAGGGGATTGAGCCAGAATCGTCGGTACCAATAGTGGCAAAAATCGGATAATTGTTATTCTTTACATATCGAGCTGCCTTTAATTTCGTGGTCGCGGCATCGATAATAACATCAGCAGCCTCACTCCACGCCGTATTAGCTCCGCAAGTCCCCGGCCACTGAGCCCTTGGTTCAATAACACTACCCTGAATATACAGCTCACCATCACCCGTTGAATCGTATCTGATGCTTTGGACAATATTATGGCTAAATCCGTCAGGGAGGCCGTTCATATCCCGCTGATTGACTCTGGATACGATTGTGTTCACAATGTAAGAATCATACTCGTTAGGTTCTGTTCCTGAATCACCAAGATACAAAATGCCACCACCGGATCGGATATTATCAATAGTACAATTATAGAAGCTCATTCCATGTGAGCCAGTTGGTGGAGAGGGGATATCGTAAAATTTACAATAATAAAAATGACTACCACCAAGATTAAGCGCACGATTCTCACTGGTATTTCCACCAGTAAACGTACATCGAGTAAAGCTGTGTGGGATTGTGGTTCGCGAGGTTGCGTAGACAACCTTGTGAGTACCGATGACATCGCAGTCAATACAAATAATATTGGCGTCAGTCTGATTATACCGAACATACAAAGGGCCATATAGGCTACTCTGGCTATCTCCCTTGAACACCAGCCCTTTAAATGTGCTACCCCCTCCAGCGTTGCTGATATCTGTGATACTATCAACGATACCACCGCCATCGAGAACCGGTTTGCTCCCCCCATATGTTCCATATTCAGGGTCAGAAGGCTCTGCTTGTCTTAACAGCAAACGTTTATGTAAATAAAGAGGCGTATTCCCAGGACCCAAAATTAATAAGTCTTTTTGTTGCCTATATATCTCGGAAGCCAAAACCAATTCATCGTCAGCAACTACGGCAGCATTATAGTTAAGCATCATAAGGTTAGCCGCCGAAAAGCTGTAATCAGTTTCAGTAGGCCAGCCGGTATCTGTTTTAGCATACCATATATTATTTATTAAGCGGCAGTAATGCATCGCTCCCCACCCCGGCACCGCCACCAAGAAAAGGAAAGCCGTTATAATGATCTTACAGATTGCATTTTTCAATTTTCAATTTCTATCATAGCCTTGCGTTTTCGTTTTGTAGGCAAAAACTCTCCCAGAATCGGCCTATTTTGAGAATCGCCTTTAATAATATCGTATAGTTACAGTTTTGTCGATCTCTGAAAATTGTAGGCACATGATTTAACAATTAATACTTGACATGAAGCAATATATACGC
>CAZJQZ010000192.1:0-3565 GCA_964548045.1 uncultured Dehalococcoidia bacterium
TCGCCGCCATCTTCGCCCGCACAGGCAGGAAATCCACGAACCAGGACTTGAAGATGGCGCGGGCCATGGCTTCCAGCGTCTCGTTCATCCGGCGGTTTAATTCAATCTTGTCGTCCAGCGACCCGAGGATATGGGCGATGGCCTTTCGTTCTAAAGGACTTGGCCAGTGAATTGAAAGTTGTTCAAGATCTTTTTTTGTGGGATTGCTGAGCGCGGCCGTAAAGATGATAGTGGTATCATTGATTTTTGACCCTACAATATCGAAAGTTCCTTCGTCTTCTGTTAGTTCGCCCCAAATTTTATCAGGGTTATTTTTAGCAAGTAATTGTTTTGATAGATTAACCATCGTACTATCTTCGTCTGTCCACCATTCTGACGCCCGCATAAAATACATTCCATCTGTCTGGTCCCATTGATTAGCTCTATCGATTTGATAGATGAATGCATCATGGGCATGTGTGCCCAGGAATTTCGCTTTTCCGCCGGCATTATGATACTGCTCAATAAACGTGGTCATCGGTATAGGAGGGATCACATAATCGCAATTTTTCAATTCTTCAACCTCAGATCTCCAGTCAAACGAGAATTCGATCAAATAACCCTTCACCCAGTCGTACTGCTCTGGGTGATCACTGGCGTATTTTTCGGCACCTTCCAGAATTTTGTTACCGTAGGCTTCGGTCCAGAACGCTCCCCCAACTTTCGCAGGTCGATTTTTGGGGAAATCCGGGTCATTTTCAGCAACCCATTTCAACAAAGTATAACCAAGATCCTCACTCAAAGGACTTCCTGGTACGAACACGTTGCCATTGCGAATTATAGCTTCTCTGGTGGGTGCCACTGTGAACAGTACCATGTCATCATCCGCAAGCCGGGGTTGAAGTGTAATCGCCGAATGCGCAGCAGCAGTAAAAATGACATCTGCTCCTTGCTGCTTAAGCTTTTCATATCCGGGTACATCACGAGCCGAATCGTACTGGCCATCGTATTTCACTATTTTAAGTTCAACCCCGGGAATCAGATTGTTCTCGTTATAGTAATCGACCAGATCCTTTAGGCTGGTGTCTATCAAACTCATGGCAGTCGAAGCCGGCCCGGTAACGTCTGTTAGATTACCGATGGTGATCACCTGAATTGACGGTTCCGACGTTGCGCTTTCAATATTCTCGTCAGGGTTATTATTACTGCATCCCGATGTAGTCAATAACAGGCTTACAATAAGCAAAAACGCCAATAATGCTGCCTGTTTACTGATCAGGAATGCGCCAGAGTTAAGCATATTCATCTCACTGATTCATTTGCCCTATTTCGGCTGATTGTACCACACAGACTGGTTTGTGTCTATGATGCTCTTTGCCCGATGGGCGTGATGCAAAGGGATTCCTCACTTTCCTCCAGTTGATATGTCGCATTTACATTAAAGGCTCCTGCCATAACCGTTCCCAGATTCAGGGGGCAGGTCACTATTGATGAGCGAAGGAAAGGTTTTTCGCTCATGACATCCGCTTTCTCTAACAGGAATTTGAGGCTCTGAGCATATCCTTTTTCTTGTTTTCATAAATCATCGAGGAGAATATGGATTGCTTCATTTCACCTTCGTGAAATAGCTCACACCTTTATTATTTTACTGCATATCTTAATTGTCTCGTGGGAGCTTAATCAGAGATTCCATATGTAAACTAGTGCCGCCTTCTAGGCGGCACTAGTTTATTCTACGGTTACGTTCAAGACGAAGGTTTCAACGGCCTTTTCCCCGCCTTCCCAGGGCCGACTGTATTCCAGCGACAGTGTGCTCGTACCGGCGCCGATTGCCTCAAATGTCCAGACCTCTTCACCGGGTGTGCCGGGAGGTGGATCGATTTCGGGAAGCCTGAACTCCTTATTGGTATTTTTCAACACGTTTTCATTGGAGATGTCTATCAGTTGCCAGCTGAATCCGGTTGATGGATTGGAATCCAATACTACTGATACCGAATCGCTGATCGCTAAATCCATCTCTTCGCCTGAGTTTGATCGATCCAAAAGTACTGCGCTTACGATCTGAGAAGAAGGAATGTATTGTTCCCACTCCGGTTTTTGATCTGCCGGGATGAAGGATTCAGCATCCCAAGTACGATGCCAACCATGGCGCTCAGCATCCCAGGTGTAGCCACAACTGCCGGGGGTTCCGCCAACTAATTGGTCATCGTGATCGATATCTTCCACGATTACCGGCTGATCACTCACAGTGATACTCTCCGCCCAGAAATCATTGAGAGCCGAATGCTGACCTGCCTGTTTCAGCTTCCCGGTGACGGTTACCCAATCACCGTTTTCTATCCCTTCTACACTCAACGACGGCATTTCGGTTCCGTCGTCAGCTACCATCAGTCCGTACCAGACCTGGACCGTCTCTCCCCCTGAGTTTAGTTCGAAGCAGGGGCAAAAAAGTTCACCCAGCAATGATACTTTACCTTCAATGGTTACGGTGGTTTCGTATTGCGGATCGGCCATCAGTTCCGCCACACTTAGTAAACCGGGTTCATCAGAAGAACCCTGGCTGATAAGTTCCTGTGCTAACATGTTCCATTTTGTATCCATAGTGGCCACAGTTATCTTGCCTTGTTCGACGCCAATGCTTGCCGTATGAGCGGTAATTACCTGAGCCAGCATCTGTCCGGTTCTGTCGCCGTACCCTGCGTGGCTGCTTTCGAATTCATATCTAAATACCCAGCAGTAGGGACATCTGGCCGTCAGCGTT
Organism: uncultured Dehalococcoidia bacterium; assembly: GCA_964548045.1. Taxonomy (GTDB): domain Bacteria; phylum Chloroflexota; class Dehalococcoidia; order SZUA-161; family SpSt-899; genus JBGLNL01. The sequence goes on from CAZJQZ010000192.1 coordinate 2,741, forward strand.
TCAACCAGTTCTACGGAACCATCAATCCCATCGAAAAGATAGGTCGGGCTGTTCAAAAGGTAATCCAGTGCGATTTGCTGGCTTTCCTGCTTCGATACCGGCGTTAGTAACGGATTATCACCATTTCCATCCAGCATTTGCTGGTTCATCATGTCCCATTGATTATCAAGAACCGCGGATTTGACTTCCTCGTTTTCAACAGTGATTATTGCCTCATGGGGCGTAATTACCTGGGCCAATGCCTGGCCGGTGCGATCTCCATAGCCTGCATTACGGCTATCAAATTGAAATACAAATTGCCAGCTATATTCGAAATCCGGATACAGGGTTTCGGTGAGTTTCAGCGTATCCTCGATGCCATCAAATGCAAAGGTCGCGCTTTCCTGCACATACTGTTGAGCAATCTGCTGGCTTTCTTCCTCGGTAATTCCCTGCTGGTCCGGTTCATCCGTGCCTGATGACGAACAGGCCGCAACCACCAGCGAGATAATGGCCAGCGATGCGATTGCCAGATAGAATAGTGCCTTTTTCATTGTTATCCTCCTTCGTGTTTATCATAGCATTTGGAAGCTTTTCTGTAATAAAGACGTCGGTGTGACGGAAAATGCTCACTCAACAATATCCAAAATTTGATGCTATTCCTCAAATAGCTGCTTGAAATGGCTTGGCGTAGTATTCACCTCCAAATGGAAAGCACCTTGGATGCTGTAGACGAAGGTTATGAAGTAAATTCAATTAAGGAACCTCTGAACAAGAGGGGACTTCGGGGATCTGGGGGTGTCCCCCCAGCTATAAAAATCCCCCAAGATTGGGGGATACAGGGGG
>CAZJQZ010000193.1:0-3546 GCA_964548045.1 uncultured Dehalococcoidia bacterium
ACGCTGAAACGGATGATGATACCATCTATTTCGATTTCAAAGACTATGAATACCTCAGGTGGAATGAAGCGGCGGATGGTTTCGATCTCAGTGATGATTTGAACGTGACCGGTACCGTTACTGCAACCGGGTTTGTTGGTGATGGAAGCGGGCTCACCGGCATTTCCGCTACAGGTGATAACCTCGGTGATCATACCGCTACCCAGAATATCAACCTCAACGGAAACTACCTCTCCGGCGACGGCACGAGCGAAGGGATTTATGTGGATGCCGATGGTGATGTGGGAATTGGGACAGCAGTACCTGATACCAGATTGCATATTCGTTCATACGAGAATCAGCTTAAAATTGGTAGTAACAATCAACCGAGTCTGGAATGGACGGTCAACGTAAATCCCACGGCATATATGAATTTTACCAATGAGGCCAATGGTACACCAGTCACCGTAATGCAGTTGCGAAGTACTGGCAATGTCGGAATAATGACAACAAGTCCGGCATATACACTCGATGTAACCGGCGACATAAATTACACCGGTGATTTATATAATAGCGGCGTTCCGCTTGCTATTCCAGATGGACATTCTCTAGATGCCGATGACGGTAGCCCGGTTGATGCTGTTTACGTCAATAGCGCTGGCAATGTTGGAATTGGAACTACAAGTCCTACTGGAAAACTTGATATCAGAGGGGATGAAGTCAGGATATGGGATGGATCGGCAGCAGTCGGTTATGCTACAGGACCGGGTGAATTATATGTTGAGAACCATGCAGAATTCGATAACAATATATACATAGATGAATGGATTGTGAACGACAGTGATACAGACACTGCCATCAGATTCAATGATGATGAATTCATAACTTACACTGGTGGCGAATATCTGTTTAAGGTCCATGAAGATGCTACACAGGACTACGTCAAACTCGGTGACGGCGGCGATGTCGATATAAATCTCAACGATGATATGATTGTGGAAGGAAGCAGCGGCAATGTTGGTATCGGAACAACAACTCCAGGTAGAGCGCTGGAGGTAAATGGTGGTTATCAAACAGCAAGGCTCTCATCATCATCGAGCGGCGCATTTCTGGAATACGTTAGTAACGACGATGATTGGGCAGTCGGCACCTGGAACGATAGCTTAAGGCTGATCTATTCAGATGATAATTTTGACTCGCAAAATGACGAGTACTGGTTTACAACTGACTCATTCAGTCCGTTCGTAAACGACAGTAACTCAATTGGATCTTCAACTCACAGGTGGAGTACAGCCTACGCGGTCGACGGTGATTTCAGTGGCAATGTTGGCATAGGCACCTCCAGCCCGACCGAAGCATTGGAAGTTACCGGAGGAATACTGATGACTTCCGATTCTGCGAGCAAACTCAAGGTAGGGAGATATAGTGCTGGATCTCCGTATTCATACATAAGCGCCAGGGATGCCAATCAGATGCGCCTGCAAATTGATGATACCACCAAGTTGACGATTGATACCAGTGGCAATATCGGGATCGGGACCACCAGTCCGGATGTGCCGCTAACCGTCGATGGCAACGAAAACAATGGGGTCACCGCCGGTGTGAAGATAACCAATAGCACGCAAACGATGCTGCTGGATGGAAACGAGATCGATTCTTTGAACGGAGAGCTGTATCTGAACAATAACTCCGGGAACGATGTGGTCGTCCCGGTCATTCAGATCACCGGCGGCAGTGACCTCGCGGAACCATTCGATATCGAAGGACCGAACGAGATTGAAGCTGGAACCGTTCTGGTCATCGACCAGGATAACCCCGGCAAACTGCGGATCGCCGATGGGGCTTACGATCGATGTGTAGCCGGTGTGATCAGCGGAGCGGGTGGTATCAATCCGGGCATGATAATGGGGCAGGATGGATCGGTAGCCGATGGTACAAATCCGGTCGCGCTCAGTGGACGCGTGTACTGCCTCGTCGATGCTTCCAACGGTCCGATTGAACCCGGTGATCTGCTCACCACATCCGATACGCCGGGCCATGCCATGAAAGTCACGGATTTTGAGAAAGCTCAGGGCGCGATCCTTGGAAAGGCAATGTCTTCGCTCGAACAGGGCCAGGGCCTCGTTCTTATTCTGGTAACACTCCAGTAGCTACCATCAGGTATCTATTGACAGGAGCATAAAATGGTTACCATGAACAGGAGGTTAAGATGAGCAAACTTAAAAAATATATTTTAATAGCGATTGTCATTTCGCTGGGACTAATAATTGCCAGTTCACAAGCGCTTTTCGCCGATAATGAGCCTGATCGAACGGACATCATCAATTCACTAATGCTAAGCCCGAAACTCAGCGCCCCGGATTACGTTCTTGAGGATTTCGTTGCGGGCGGAACGGCAACGCGAGTGCTGGTAAGTTTTCATCAACCGGCAAGCGCAAACGGGCTTTCGCAAAACATTAAGGACCTCAACGCACGCGCTCAACTCGAGACTGATATCAGCAATCTTCGGCAACGGGTTCTGGCCCGTCTTGATACGGATGAAGTTCGAATCACCAATACGTATAAGTACATCTATGGAGTTTCTGCCGAAGTATCGCTGGAAGGATTGGAAAGTCTGGCCAACGATCCGGATATATCATCTATAGGAAAAGATAAACTCCATCACGCTCAACTGGCGCAGGGTATTCCTCTGATGAACGCCACCGATGTGCGCACGGATTACGCGGGAGCCGGGATGTCGATCGCTATTTGTGATACAGGGATTGATTATACTCATCCTCGACTTGGGGATTCTGACGATTTTGCAGATTTTCCAAACAACACCAAAGTCATCGGTGGTTACGATTGCGGTCAGGATGATACCAATCCAATGGATGGTCACGGTCATGGTACCTGTTGTGCAGGTATCGCTGCCGGGGATACGGGAACAGTCGGGGACTATATCGGAGGGGTTGCTCACGATGCCAAGTTATACGCACTTAAAATCTCCTCCACGGCAACCAATGGAAGTGCCTGGGTATCCGATGAAATCGAAGCTTGGGAATGGTGCATTGATCACCAGAACGATGATGCCAGCAACCCCATCATGATTATCAGTATGAGTTTTGGTGGAGGTCGGCATACCGCTTCCTGTGACACCGAGGAGCCGCTCCTGACTACGGCTGCAGCCAATTGTCTGGCTGCGGGGATAACTATTTTTGTTTCCTCCGCCAATGACGGCTATTGCAATGCCATTGGCTTTCCGGCTTGCATTGAAGATGTGATCTCGGTTGGCGCAGTTTACGATGCCGATTTCGGTATTTATCAGCCATGCGTCAGCTCGCTATCCTGTGCCCCGAAGACCTACACCGAGAACGGATGTCAACCATTTTCCCAATGGTACGCTACGGATGATACAGAAGCAGATATGGTGACCTCGTATTCCAATACTGCCAGTTTTCTTGATCTATTGGCCCCAGCAAACCAAGCTTACACAACTGACATAGTTGGAGCCGGAGGCTATAATGCTGGAGACTACGACGTAGACGGATTCGGGGGAACATCGGCGGCCTGCCCTTATGCTGCCGG
>CAZJQZ010000194.1:0-3523 GCA_964548045.1 uncultured Dehalococcoidia bacterium
TTTCCGTTGAAACTTGGGATCAGTTCCTGGAAGACTGCCGTGGTTATGGCAGCATGACTCTGGGAACAGAGGGAACCACAGATTTTCTAAACGTCTTAAATGATTCCATTGACTACATGCTGCAAAAATTCGACATACTGGAGCAAAGCGAAATCGGACATCGGATTTCGTGATCCTGTGTTGATTTAGCAAGACATATCGCTACTAAGCGTACCTTCCCTGACCATCGATTCCATAGCCGATAAATCTACTTCCCCATTCTTCGCTGTGCGCTCTGCGGCAAATAAGCAATATTCGTTTGCAGTGTATTCCTCAGGTGATGATGCTATAATTATCTTCGCCGAAACAACCTGAAAGAGGATTAACATGCGCCATAAAATTGAATCAGCACTGAAAGGCCACGACGCTGACTACATAGAAATTCGCATAGAGGAAACGGAATCGGCGCGAATTCAATACCGGGATCGTATGATTGAGGATATTGGCCGGACCACTGGTCTTGGCGGGTGCGTCCGGGCGCTGGTCAAAGGTGGATGGGGTTTCGTTTCATTTAACAGCATGGACGGATTTGGTGAGAGAGTCGCATTAGCGGTAAAACAGGCCAGACTCGTTGGGCAGGAAGAAAGCCTGCTTGCTCCGGTTGAACCTATCGTGGATACCGTTGAAGCTGCGGTCAAAAAGGATCCCACAACCATTCCTCTGGCTCGCAAAAAAGAGATATTAGACGAGTACAATGAGATTATCTGGTCTGCTCCCAAAATTCAGACTTCAACGATCGGCTATTCCGATTCGCGCAGGAAGAAAATATTTGCCAGTTCCGAGGGTAGCTATATCGAGCAGTCGCGCCCTGACGTGACTATTAGATTGGCAGCGATAGCTCGTGACGGTGGTGATGTTCAGCAGTCCCATCTCAGTTTAGGCAGCCGGGGTGAATTCGGTTTTGTGGAAACGCTGCACGATCAGGTACAAGAGATGGCGCAACGGGCTTCGGAATTGCTGGCTGCGCCGCAGTGCAAAGGTGGCGAGTATACTATTGTTTGTGACCCCATTCTTGCTGGTGTCTTTGTTCATGAAGCCTTTGGGCATCTTTCGGAATCTGATTTTGTCTACGAAAACGACAAAATGCGCGAAATCATGGTGCTGGGCCGAACTTTTGGCGGCAAGCACCTGAACATTGTTGATGGTGCGGCAGTGCCGGATTTGCGCGGCAGCTTCAAATACGACGACGAAGGCACGCCTGCAACCAAGACATATCTGATTAGAGAAGGCGTGCTGACGGGAAGACTCCATTCCCGTGAAACGGCGGCCAAAATGGGAGAACATCCCACAGGAAATGCCCGGGCCATAAGTTATCAGTATCAGCCCATTGTGCGGATGACCAACACCTACATCGAACCGGATGGTACCAGTTTTGATGAAATGATCGCCGATATCAAAGAAGGTGTCTATGCCCGCAACTGGTACGGGGGCATGACTTCGATGGAGATGTTCACTTTTTCGGCTGCTGAGTCCTACATGATTCGCAATGGTAAAGTGGAAGAGTTGATGCGGCCGGTAGTGCTTTCCGGGAATGTTTTCACCACCCTGGAAAATATCGATGCAATCGGCAATGATCTGGATATGAATGAGGGCGGTGGTTGCGGCAAAGGCGGGCAGAGTCCGTTGCCGGTATCTAATGGCAGTCCGCATATTCGGATTCAAAACTGTCTGGTGGGTGGCGGGTAGAAGCACGATAAATTGTGCCCGAATCCAAACTCCAGAATGCTTTTGATATGATATCGATACAGGAAGAAGCTATACGGCTGCTCGACGCTAACGCCAGGAGAGGCAAAGATTATTATTACACCGCCCCTTCGAGGCAAAAATACCCTCATCAGTGGTCATGGGATTCTTCGTTTCATGCCATCGTCAATTGTCATCTCGGCAGACCCGATCTCGCCAAAGAGGAGATACTCACTCTCCTTTACAAGATGTCACCCGAAGGGGTACTGCCTCATATTGTATTCCACGGCCATAGTCTCAGAATGTTGGGAAATCGCCTGCTTCGGAGCTACTGGCCTCAGTCGGATCGATCCCCTCTGGTACAGCCGCCGGTGGCAGCCTTGGCCGTCAGGGAAATCTGGGAGCAAACCGAAGATATTGGTTTCCTGAACGAAGCTCTTCCTCTGCTCAATCGCCATTTTGCGTGGCTAGGGGCCAGACGCTGCTTTGGCGGGTCTCCTCTCGTATCCATCATCTCTCCGTGGGAATGCGGGCTCGATCACAAGCCGGGGTTTGATGAAGTGCTGGGCCGGGCTGTGAAGTTTCCGCTGGGTCGATATATTGCGCTTTACACCGCGGAAATAAGGCTGGCTCTGCGCAGATATGATCCGGATCAGATTGCCCAGCGAGGGTATTTCAATGTGCGTGAAGTGATCTTCAACACGATCTATGCCCTGGGACTTGAAGCCCTCGGGGTTATGTTTGATGTGATCGGGGACCGCATGAAGGCAGAATCCTTCCGCACCCGAAACAGGGAAGTGGAGAATGCGATTTTACAGGAGTGTTATGGCGCTGCTACCAGCCTCTATTACGATGTTGATGTGAATACCGGTGTTCTTATCAGCGAGCCGAGCGTTTCATCGTTAATGCCGTTGGCGCTGGCCAACGTGCCCGAGTCCAGACTCGAAACGCTGATTATGCACTTGACGGACACGAGCGAATTCTGGCTCCAGTTTCCCGTTCCTTCCGTTCCGCAAAACAGCAAGTTCTTCGAACCTCAGGATCAACGGTATCTCTGGCGGGGTCCAACATGGATCAATACCAACTGGTTTCTGGCCAATGGACTCAGGAGGCATGGGTACGATGAACTGGCGGATTCGATATCGCAGGCAAGCAGGAATCTGGTAGAACAGTTCGGCTTCTGGGAATACTACAATCCGCTTTCTGGCGAAGGCGGAGGCGAAAGGGATTTCAGCTGGTCCACGCTGGCCGCAATTATGTGATTTGCCACCCGCGCTATTGACAAATCCTTCCCGGATGCCTAAAGTTTCCATTACGAGATAGTCTTATTATGAAAGTACGAGCCGTGAAAGAAAATTTCAAATCCCGTCTTAATTCCCTGGCGTCTCGATCCCGGGACGGTTTAAGCCCCAAAGCAAGAACCATGCAGTGGGCGGTCTTGATTGGCCTTCGCAAAACGTGGAAGGTGCTGAGAAATTACTTCTTCACAGGGTTGCTGCTTTTTATCCCGATTTTCATTACCATCTGGGCTCTCCTCTGGATATTCAATACCATTGACGGGGTATTGCAGGAACCCATTGAGTGGGCATTCGGCAGATATTATGACGGCATTGGGTTTGGTGTTACCATATTGCTTATTTTCATATTTGGGGTCGTCGGCAGCCGGGTTGCCGGGCGCAACGTAATCAAATTTGTGGAATTCCACCTTGGGAAAATCCCGGTGATTCGCGAATTATACAATGGGACCAAGCAGATTATTGAAAGCTTTTCTCGGCAGGATGATGGTAGTTTTGTCGAGGTG
>CAZJQZ010000195.1:0-3519 GCA_964548045.1 uncultured Dehalococcoidia bacterium
ATGGTGAATATCAGAGTTTCGCCTTCGTTAATCGCTTTATCACCAATCGGGTTCATTCCCGGCGGTTTATTCACGCTGCCATTGCCATCAGGCACAAATTCAATATCCACCTGTCCATACATATGTATAGAAGGTTCGGTAACCGGGTAATTGTTACCCCGCACATAGCAGCTCTTTTGTATGGTAATGTTTCCATAAGTTACGGGTAGTTCATCAATATATCTGCGGTACGAGCCACCAGAACTATCGATGTAGGCTGCCACCTTATAGCTTTGCCCGGCACTCACATGGATCGGTGTAATAAGCGAAGTATAGGCCCAGTTATTTGAAGAGGTAACCGAAACCGATGCCAGAAGATTTTTCGATGAATCCCACAGTTTCACAGTTTTGGCACCATTAAAGAAACCACCCAGCCCGGTAATGCTTCCGTCTGCTTCGGGAGTGAACTTATAGCCCATGGTGTAATCCCAGGTTCTATCAGTGTAAAGGGTTCCGTTTTCGTTGTCCTGCCAGGGAGTTTCAGCAGATCCGCTGCTACCTTCTTCTATATTAACCGTCAGAGCAGTTGACCATTCGGATGAAGTGCCATTAATATCGGTAGCCATTACCTTAATCTCATATGTTCCTTCCGCATTCCAAACATGACTGGCATTTACCGTACACCCGGAATCAATCAGGTTTGTAGTATCGGTTGCGCCATCGCCCCAATCGAATGTATATGTAATCTGATCGCCATTGGGGTCAGTGGTGGCAGTAGAATAGGTGTATTCCGTATTAGGTGTTCCCTGTCCGGGCCCGTCAGGAGCGGATGGGATTTGGGGCGTTTGATTTACATCGAAAACAGTGATAGTGATATCCTCAGAATCGGTTGCTGCTCCGTCGCTAACCTCAAAATGCACATACTCATATACGCCTGATTGCTCGCATGTTGGAACCCAATTGAAAACACCGGTTTCGGAATCCAGAATCGCTCCACTGGGGAGATTGGAAGCCGCGTAGGCCAACGTGTCGCCATCAGAATCGGTGGCTGATATGGTGAATATCAGAGTTTCGCCTTCGTTAATCGCTTTATCACCAATCGGGTTCAGTTCCGGCGGGTTATTCGTTTCACGAATAATCACTGTCAGTGCTGTTGACCATCCCGATGAAACACCTTTCGAATCGGTGGCTTTAACCTTGACTGAATAGTTGCCATCCTGGCTCCAAGTATGGCTGGCATTTGTAGTATTGCCGGAGTCAAAAAACCCGGTAGTGTCGGTTGTGCCATCGCCCCAGTCGAATGTATAAGCAACCTGGTCTCCATCAGGATCGGTGGTGACGGAAGAATAGGCATATTCAGTGCCGGGAATTCCTCCCGCCGGACCATCGGGCACCGATGGAATTGATGGTGCTCCGTTCGGTTCTGGAGCATTGGGCGGGGGATAATTGACCAGCGGATCACCAATCAGATAATATTGAGGGAACTTCCCGGGACTGGATGGATACCCAACCTCAACGTCCCAGTAATATTCGGTTGCTTTCGTTCCTTTCTGGAACGTTGTTCCAATGTCCTCATCATCAACCAGATACGGGAGTGCACGCTTGAGGGCAAAAGCCCCGCTGCCTACCGTATCAACAGATGCCAATACATTGACTGCACCTGCAATGGTTGTTCCCCAAATCAGGTTAGGTATGGATGAGTACGGGCCAGTTTTACATCCACATAATAACCATAGACTGGGCAAATAGAATCCGCCATCCACAATGGCACTGCCGTTCAATGTGGGGGTTGTGGCGCTCAGATAATTCGGTGCGCCGTGCCCATCGAGAATTACTATCTCGGCCGATTTCGCTTCGTTTAAAACTTCGGACCGGGATGCATTATTGCTGTAATTAGTGGAGGTCGGGTCGCCTTCGGCATACAGATTATCTGCACCATAAAGCGTTTCCATCGCAGAAATGACCGCCTGGGCTCCCGGGCTTTCGAGGCTCCAGTCGCTTGAAAACACTGCCCTTTCTCCTCTGGTCATCCTGCCGCTATCGAAAAACGGCCCTTTATTCATTAATAGTACCGTCGTGGAGATGTTATAGGCGGTAAATCTGCTAAAAGCCATTTCCGGGACATAATAGCCATCATTATCTCTATCCGCATATCGCGGGTCAGCAGAAAGCTGATAAGGAAAACGTGAATCGTAGAATCGGTAGGGAAAAACCTGCCAGTGGCCGCAGATTACTATATATTCAGGGTCATTGCCATTGTTGTTCGGAACAATGTTCGTGTTCAGTTTTTCATCCACGCTGCTATCTACTTCTGCAACTGAGCTGCCATCCACAGTTATAAGCATCGTATTCCTGAGTGCGGCATAGATAGGAGCAATCTTCCAGTACTGGCGGTCCGAACTGATGGAACTGCTGTCATTTTGATGAATCACGGTAACTGTGTTCTGAGTACTGTTTAATTGAGCCGGGGTAAGTTGCACCATAGCTTCATCAAGGGTGTCTACCTGTTGAAAGGTTTTACCGTTAGCAGAGGCAAGACCGGCTAAATCTGATTGCATTGACTGGTCTGCCCCGAAATAATTGATCCCCTGCACGTCAGAGTCATCCTGAACAAGGCTTTCTGCTTCAGCATAAGTATTAACAAACGCATTGCCGGTTCTATGCGCATAGATACCGGCATAGGGCGTAAACCCATCCTCATTGGCTACAATAATATATGAAGGAGGCGAATCATGTCCGGTCCAGAAGTCATGGCAGTAATCATCGATTGGTTCCAGCCTCACCACATTTACACCTGTTTCGGTCATGATTTTATCAGCAAAGTTTTGTGGAATATTGAATGCCGAAGTCTCCGCGATTCTTATCTGGGTGGGGGTTGGAACAAGTTGAGATAGAAAATTCGTGATTTCATCCTCTGCTCCGGAATCGTAGACTAACAGGGCTGATTGAACGGATCCATCTCTGGTGATTGGCAGAACCTGCAAAATTGTATTGGCTTCCTGATCGGATATCCATACGATAGTTGTATCCAGCACGGTTGTATCTTCCGAAGCGAAAGCCGATTGTGTAACGGCAGGGTTCAGTGATATAGCCATCATCAGGCATATCATCAAAATACCCCATATTGTACCCGGCAGAAATCCTGCTCCTTTTAAGTTTTTCATGTGAGCTAAACCCCCTTTATCCTGTAAAAATGGACTGGTAATACGGCTTCAATACGATGTGCTTCATCTTTGCTGTGGCACCACTCCACCATCACTTTTTACTTTAAACAGACCGCTTCGATGCTTAAAACAGGCACACACTAATTGTGGCTGGGGGGAGGCCCGCTTTTTGACTTAGTGGGTAACCCAACCACATATCTGGTTTGTGACAGCGGGTTCAATTATCAGGTGGGGAATAATCCCAAAGTGTGATTTGGGGAAGATGAAAAAGCGAACAGGTTACAGAGGCGGTCGGCACAAATTCGTCACATCTGGTAACGTTTTCGTCATGTAATCGTATTACTTTACCAACAGTGGAATGCGAATGGGACTTGCG
>CAZJQZ010000196.1:0-3457 GCA_964548045.1 uncultured Dehalococcoidia bacterium
ATGTGACGATCCAGGCGCAGATCCTGGAACTTCTTGCCGATTTGCAGGCACGACTCAACCTGTCGGTTATCATGATAACCCATGATCTGGGCGTCATTGCCCAGTTGTGTCACCGGGTGGCCGTTATGTACGCGGGCAAAATCGTAGAAGTCGGTCAGGCAGATGATATCTTCGAACATCCGGCCCACCCATACACGCAAGGTCTCTTGAGGGCGACCCCGCGGCCGGATCAGGTAACTGAGCGCATGATTGCGATTGATGGCGTCCCCCCGAACCTCATCTCTCCGCCCACGGGATGCGCGTTTGTTCCCCGTTGTCCGTACGCCACGCCGGAATGTGCTCAACAGCCGCCTCTCACGGTCTTCGGAGATCGCCAGGTGTGCTGCTGGTGCGCCCATGAAAAGCCTTGAACTCCGTGCCGTCGTCGCAGAAGCCTTGCAGGCCTATCATCACGCGCACACCTTCGGTAGTTACGGTTGAACGAGGTAAAAGGGGAATGCCGATTGGCACAACAGAAAATGAGAAGGCGAGGAAAACCCATTCAGTGGAGCCTCTGGTTAGAGTGGAAAACTTGACCGTGCATTTTGACGCCGGGCGCAGCGGGTTCTGGGGAGAGAAACATCTGATCGTGCACGCCGTCGATAACGTCTCATTTCAGATTGCCCGCGGCGAGACCTTGGGGCTCGTAGGAGAATCGGGCTCTGGAAAGAGTACCACGGGCCGAGCTGTTCTTCGACGGGTGCCCATTGTTAGAGGCCGCATATTCTTCAAAGACCAGGAGATAACCGCGGTAAACGGGGAAGCACTGCGTCAATTGCGCCGAAACATGCAACTGGTCTTCCAGGACCCTTATGCCAGCTTGAACCCACGAAGGCGGATTATCGATATTGTTGCCGAACCGCTCATTGTGCACGGTCTGGCTAGGCATCTGAAGGATGCAGTCGACAAGGTCGCCGATCTTTTAAGTCTTGTAGGCCTGCCACCCGATGCAGGGGGGAGATATCCCCATGCTTTCAGTGGCGGTCAACGGCAGCGCATCGGCATCGCGCGGGCTCTTGCGCTGAATCCGGAATTCATTGTAGCCGACGAGCCGGTCTCAGCACTCGACGTTTCGATCCGAGCTCAGGTTGTGAACCTGATGCAGGATCTGCAAAAGGAATTCGGCTTGACCTATCTTTTCATTGCCCATGACCTGGCCGTAGTCCGACACATCTCACACCGGATTGCTATTATGTATGCAGGGAAGATCGTTGAGATCGCTGAACGTGAAGCCATCTATGAGAGAGCGATCCATCCGTATACCGAAGCGCTGCTTTCAGCGGTGCCGGTCCCTGATCCCAAGGTCCAAAAAAGCCGCAAGCGGATCGCCCACGCTGGTGAAGTACCCAACCCCCTGAAGCCACCCACGGGGTGCCGCTATCAGACCCGTTGCCCCCATGTATCGGTTCGGTGCGTGAAGGAAGATCCGCCTTTGGTGGAGCGAAACGCAGGGCAATGGGCAGCGTGCTGGAATCGATGACTATGGCGGGGATTAGAAAATGGTGCATCTTTAGGCAAGCACTTTGCACCTGTTGATATCTAGATTATCCTTGCACCAAAGATTCGAACGAAAGGGCATTGCCGTTCACAGGAGGAAAACATCATGAGGGTCATCATTGTCGGAGGTGGATGGGCCGGTTCTGCAGCTGCCCTCTCTGCCCAAAAGCAGGGTGCCGAGGTCACGTTGATCGAACGCACTGATATGTTGCTGGGAACGGGGCTGGTTGGTGGAATTATGCGTAACAACGGCCGGTACACAGCCACCGAAGAGATGATAGCTATGTCCGGGGGCGAGATCTTTCAACTCATTGACGGAAATAGGCTGCATAAGGACATAGAATTCCCGGGGCACCATCATGCCTCACTTTACAACGTTGCCACCATGGAACCGATCATCAGAAGAGCACTGCTTGAAAAGGGCATTGCCATACAACTCTCCACCCGCATTACGGATGTGGAGCTAGCGGAAAACCGAATACAAGCAGCCATCTCAAAAAAGGGGAAAGAAGAGATCCGTTTTGATGGTGATGTGTATATCGACGCCACAGGGACAGCAGGCCCTCCTGCCAACTGCAACAAATACGGCAATGGTTGTGCCATGTGCGTGTTGCGGTGCCACTCTTTTGGCGGTCGGGTAAGTATCACGGCAAAGGCAGGCGTTCAAGAGATGATTGGGAGAAAAGGGACGCAGGTAGGAGCTATGAGCGGCTCTTGCAAGATCTTCAAGGAATCCCTTTCTCAGGAAATCCGCGATATGCTCGATAAAACCGGTGTTGCAGTCATACCCCTCCCCCAATCAAAGAGAATGAAAGGCAAGCTGGCAATAAAGGCCTGCCAGCAGTACGCCCTCAAGGAATTCGAGGAAAATGTAATACTTCTCAATACGGGCCATGCGAAACTGATGAGCCCTTTCTTCCCTCTTGAGACCTTGCGGGAGATACCCGGGTTTGAAAACGCTCGTTATGAAGACCCCTATGCAGGGGGCCTCGGCAATTCCATCCGTTATGTGGGGATGGCCCCTCGAGATAATGCACTCAAAGTGGAGGGGGTAAACAACCTTTTCTGTGCCGGGGAAAAAGCGGGCCTGCTTGTGGGTCACACCGAGGCCATATGTACCGGGACGCTCGCTGGATATAATGCAGTGAAGCACGAGGAAGGAAAAGAAACCCTGGTCCTGCCAGAATCCCTTGCTGTGGGAGATGCGATTCAATACGTCCGGACTCAGATGCAAACGGAGGCGGGTTTGGGTTTGAAGTACACCTTCTCCGGATCGGTCTTCTTCGACCGAATGAAGAAACGGGGGCTTTACTCGACTACTACAAAGGAGATTGAAGAGCGGGTTAGTAGAGCTGGTATGACCGGTGTCTTCGGATCCCGGTCAGCGGTCAGCTGAAACCCGGGAGGAGGCATTAGAATGAGAGACAGACGATACCGCCCACACAAAAGGCTGCGGCCTGAAAAGAGGGCAAGTACTGAATCCTTTGAGGATCTGCTGCGAGAGATGCGGAAAGGCAAACCCGGAGAAAGCGATTACCGGGAACGTTCACTAAAGATCCACGGGCTTATCTGTGCCAAATGCGGCCGAGAGTTTACCTATAAAAATAGACACCTTTTGACCGTGCACCATAAAGATGGAAATCACAATAACAATCCCCCTGATGGATCCAACTGGGAAAACCTTTGTATCTATTGCCACCAGGATGAACACAGCAGAGAAGTGCTCGCCGACTATCTCACAGATGACGAATAGGAGCGTTTTGAAAATGATGAAAGCATTGGTCAAAGCGAAGTCTGAACCCGGCCTCTGGCTGCAGGATGTGCCAGTTCCGGAGATCGGAATCAATGATGTGCTGATCAAAATCTATAGGACCTCGATTTGTGGTACTGACGTCCACATTTACAACTGTGAGATAGTCGG
>CAZJQZ010000197.1:0-3442 GCA_964548045.1 uncultured Dehalococcoidia bacterium
AACAACAATTGCTTCATAAATGATGGATAACGAGGAGTGTACTATGGAACCGACTATATGGGAATGCGGAAGTAAGCATGTTCACATTTTTCATAATGGGATGGGAATAGAATTTACGGATATCGACGAATTTCTGGAAGCACTGCTGATATGGCAGGAATATGTTCTTTGGCGCAAGATCGATTCCGAACCAACCCCAGAGCATTACTGGGAGATGTTGAATGAAGAAAGCAAAAACTGAGGATATCCTCAGTTTTCCCGCACCAGCTCTGTGAATATGCCTTGAAAATTACCATCGGTTAGGATTGCGAGAAAGCGAGGGCTGGCTTCTCCGGCTCATGATAGACAGGAGAGCCCAACTCCTTAAAGCTGAAAGTGCTGAACGCTCTCTGTCCGTTGTAATCCAGCACCCTGAGATCATCGCTTTCGTAGAGGTCCTGGCAAACGATTCCGAAATGCTTGCCATACCTGATCTCGGCCAGGTCTGAAGGAATTTCACAGGCAATGAATTTATTGATCCCTTTGGCGCTGAGCCGTTTTAAGAGTTCAGGATTGGTAACGGAATCATACGAAGTCAGGATTACCAGTGCCCCGGTAGCTACAAAAAGAAAATAGGTCTTCATTTTGATTCCCCCCGTTTTTGATAAATTGCCCACTATTGTGTTTCAAATATCCCCCGGCTCACCACCGGATTTGTGCCTGTGTATTTAATCGGAATGCCGGGTGATTTTATCCCCTCTCACTTCAACCACCAGATTATCATGTTGCCGCTGTGCAATATCTTCCGTTGGCGCATGCGTGCCGTTCGCGCGCATTGCACTTACGATACACCTGAAGCGCGCCATGTCACCGGTGACAAAATAAGCCGGCCACTCCAACTTAATACCGGGCAAATCACTGAACAAGGTATTCAATTCGGTTTTCAATTCCTCTTTACCCTGTAAAACTTTATCTTCATATAGCGATTCATAGACGCTGTCAGCATTGCAGAAATCAACCAGTCTTTCGACGTCATGAGCATTCCATGCTTCACAATAGCTTTCTACTACTTTTTTCACATCGGCTCTAACTTCGATTGACATCTTTCCTACTCTTTTAATAAATAAGATTTGAGGCAGTTCGTGCTTCTTTCAATATCAATCGCCGGTTGTTGAATATGTACGCTCGAAATAGGTGCTACTGTAAATTACTTCTTCTCCTCGCAGTTCAAAAATTGAGACTCCAGATATCGAATACATACCCTCGGTTTTATCCGTTACAACCCATATCCATTCGTATGAGGACCATTCCTCGGTCGCAGGTAAAATCGAAGGGAAACATTCCAATTTTGCTTCAACATAAACGGGGCTTTTCTCTGGTGAGATTCCTGCCACATACCTCTTGCGGCTGTCCCTTCGTTGGTATGCATTCCTGATTGTCCAATCGAAGAAAGGGTGGAGTGGATAGTTCAGGATTCTATCGAGTACCTGTTCAGAAGCGGTTGCATCAGAAATAATAAAGCCAACACGATCGGGATACATGTAGCGGTGATCGATCACCCCTTTTTCAAGGTTTTCATCCATCCATTCCTCAGCTGCCTTATTCAAAGGTACTATCTGCTGCGATGGGATAGATATTGAGTTGCGCTTTGCGAGTACAAGATATTTCATTTGTCACCGCTGTCAATATTTAGAGGAGATTATGTTGTCATAGATTCCATAATGTTTTGGCCCTCACGCTTCTTTGCAGCAACCTCACCTTTTCAATCGGTTTCTCCCGTTCGCATTGAACCTGCTAAAAGGAACGTGCTCATACTTCAACACGCTCAGCATGTGCAAATCCCGATTTTGTCCTCCTTTTTTACAGACAGTTTGCTTGACTGTGCACGGGACACTATAATCGGAGACCAGTGCGAATATGCCTAGTAAAAACCATCAGCACCTGACTTCCTGTACCGACGAAGCAATGCATGTGCCCTGGCCACTGATTCCAGTTTGCCCACCGGTTCCTCCAAATAGATATCAGCACCTGCCTCAAGCATTGATACCTGGGCCATTTCATCCGCACTTTTAAATATAGTGACCACAGGCGCATCCGTTATTTTCCGGATTTCAGTACAGAGCTGAACATGCTCCGGTAAACCGCCCGGAATTATCAATATATCAGGCGACAATTCATGAATATGGCGAAGCGCGCTTGCATTTTCTTTCACTCGCACAATATGAAATCCCTCATTAGCCAACGCAACTACCATTATTTCCATGCTGACTTTTTGTTCAGACTCAACAACCAAAGCTATATCCACAATGGCCTTTATTTTACGGGACCAGTATTACCGTTTGTGTGCCGAATAGATACCAAAAGGAGCGAATATATTACTGTTTTGGGAAGAATCAGTGGGTGGACGAGGGAGTGCGCATCATTATTAGCTGGCCTTCTTTGCAAAATGGCACGATGCTTTATCAATGACATTCACTGGTGACAGGTTCAGATTGTTTCGCCTTCGCAAATGTATATCCTATGCCCCGTTCGTTGAGAATCATGCGGGGAGAACCTGAGTTATCATGCAACTTATGCCGTAGCTGGCAGACGCATTTTCGGACGGTACCGGAATCTACAAAGGCATCGCCATCCCATATCTGCTGCTTTAACATCTGAATCGTAACCAGCCTGCCGGCATTTCTGATAAGATGATATAGCACTTTATATTCAGTGGGCGTCAGATGAATCATGTTGCCTTCAACGAGTACTTCCCGTGATGAAAAATCAACACATAGCTTAGATGAAATGAACGGTCGGGAATCACCATTATCCCCATAAAGCGTTCCCGCACGGCGAAGAATCGCCCGAGCCCGAGCCAGCAGGTTGAGAGGATTGAAAGGCTTAACTATGTAGTCATCGGCTCCCGCTTCCAATCCTCTTACCGTGTTTAACTCGCCCTCCTGTTCAGAGAGGACTATGATAGGAACATCCGAGAACAGCCGAATCTGTCTCACGACCTCAAATCCATCAATGTCCGGCAAATCAACTTCCACGATAATCAGATTGGGTGATTCACTTTCCGCAAGAGCAACCCCTTCCGCGCCTTCTCCTGTACAAACAAGGCTAGGTTGCGGCCACCCGAGGTTAAATCCGAGAGAGAGAATATCTCGCGTAGCTTGAGCCGGATCAACTATCAGGATTTTCATGATTGCCTTTCACTATTTGCAGAATGATAACCTCCCCCAGCATACCAATTAATCTGTGAAAATGGCGTGAAAAATGACGTGGTAAAGTGAACAAATTATGAATTGTTCGGGTGGCAAGATAACTTATTCGATGACCAATAATGACGTCAATGCAAAAAGGTCTTTTCAACCCCCCTGCCCCCCCAATCATGGGGGGTTTTAATCGGGGACACCCCTGAAAGCCCCCGACAGGAAGCCTCCTGTACCTCTTTTTGCAGTAGAGTCAATAATAGTTT
>CAZJQZ010000198.1:0-3437 GCA_964548045.1 uncultured Dehalococcoidia bacterium
TCTGCCATCGGTGGCAAAACCCATTGCGGAATTGACCAGCCCTTTTTTCAATGCCTGATAAGTAAGCCCCACAGACGATTTTTTGATCTGTTTGGCAGGAAGCTTGAAATTATACAACTTCATGATGCCTTTAAAACCGTCAGGGCGTTCCCAGAATTCCGAATCCAGAGCGAATATCAGTTTATCAGGATTCTTCGTGACGTAGACTCCCAGATCGGAGATACTCTTGATTTCGAGTTTCTCCGCTTCTGCCTTACTCATCATCAGGGTATAGGTATTGTTGAACTTAACAGGATCGAGCCAGACAAGACCCTTCTTGGAGTCGGCTTCCTTGACCCATTCGTAAACCTTCTCAGGAACGGTCATTGTTTTTGTATCTGTCTGCTTGTAATACAAAGTGTATGCCGTTCCCGTATACTCGTAATAGAGGTCGAACTGGGCATTCTCCAGTGATTTTCTGGCGATCACCGACCCGACCCCTGTCTTCAGATTGACAGCGAACCCTGCCTGTTCGAGAAGGATGCCGGCCAGTTCCGGAAGAAGGAGCTGCTCCGTATAATTTTTACCACCCACTATCAGGCTTTTATCCTCGGCAAGGGCACTGCATGGCAACAGTAAGGTCAGAATAAGTATTGCCGAAAGAACAAGTTTAACTATCTTTTTCATGTCATACCTCCTTTTAGTCTCTTGACTGAATGTCAGAGAGCTTTGATGTTTGGGGGAGAGAACAAAAATCACGTTGCATTGTTTTTGCTCAAATCCCGGGTTGAGCGCACATTTTTGCGCAGAAAATCAAAAATCCACTCCTTTCCTACTCGGAAAGACGCAGCCCCCTTGAGATCAGGACTATCCCCAGCAGTTCAGAGAGAAAATCCGCAAAAAGCGCCAGCAGCGTTACCGGAATAGCGCCGGCCAACAGCTTGTCCGTTTGCATAAGACTTATTCCTGTGAATATGAAGTCGCCCAGACCTCCTGCGCCGATGACATAGGCGAGTGCGGCTGTGCCGATATTGATGATCAGGGCCACCCTGAATCCCGTGAGGATCAACTTCATGGCATTAGGTATCTCCACCTCCATGAGAATCCTGATAGGGGGCATTCCCATACCCTTCCCGGCATCTATTAGTTCCGGGGGCACCTCAGTAATCCCCGCAAGAGTATTTCTCGCGATGGGAAGTATGGAATAGATGGTAAGCGCAAATATCGCCGGCTTCGTGCCGATACCCAGGAAACTCATGGCCAGCGCTAGAACGGCAAGGGAGGGAATTGTTTGTCCCAGTCCGATAATATACATGCCGATCCCTGCGTACCTGCGAAACCGCTGCCTGGTAAGCGCAATGCCCGCAGTTACTCCTATGATCGTGGCCAAACTCATACTTATGGTCACCATGTACAAATGCTGGATGAACAATTCCATGATAACGGGATATTCGTATGGATCAGAGAGTAAATCTATGAGACCCGTTCGTTCAAAAATCACACCCGAAATCAGTATGATCAACGCAATGATAACCCTGTATAATTTTGCCAATAGTCTTTTCATTGCGAAAGCTTCCTTTGTACCTTGATGCCTTCCGGCGTCGCAATCCTTTCAAGCAGGGCCATCCCACCATCAACGATTATGGCCAGGAGGGAAACAAGTATGGCGCCGCTCAGTATCATCTCCGGATATACACGGGCGATACCCTGCTGGATGTATACACCCAGCCCTCCCGCTCCAATATAAGTGGCAACAGTGGCAATTCCAATATTCATAACGGCAGCCGTCCTCAGCCCGGCAATGATTACGGGGGTGGCCAGCGGGATTTCCAACTCTTGCAGGAGCGTCCACTTGCCCATCCCCATGCCTCTGCCCGCATCCACCAGATAAGGAGGAACATTCTTTATGGCCGTATAGGTATTTCTGATTATAGGGAGTTGACTGTAAAGAACCAGGGCTATAACAGCAGGGACTTTTCCCAACCCCATATTGGCTATCGCGAGGACAGGGAGCATTAGTCCAAACAGGGCAATGGAGGGTATGGTCATAAGTATGTTGGCGCCGTTCAAAACCCTGGAAGAAAACTGTTCGTGCTTTGTAATGACGATACCCAGAACCACTCCGATTGGTGTGGCGATAAGGAGCGCTAACCCTACAATCCATAAGTGCTCCCAGGAAAGATAGATAACCTCTTTGAAGTTATCCACTATGAAACACAGCGTACTCATGACGATACCTCGTTTTCAGCATGTTCTGTTTCATCGTAGTAAGCTGCTTTTATCGCTTTCTGTATGTCGTTGTAGGTTACCGTCCCGGCAAAGTGCTTATCTTCGTCCAAAACGCAGAAGGTTGCGTTATCATACATAAGCATAGAGGAGAGGACATCCCGGAGCGAGGTTTTTTCTCTCAGGAAAATGGGATATTGTTCCGCTACGTCCCGTACCGGCCCTTTTTCATACTTGAGAGATTTCTGCGTGACATGACCTATTGGCCTGTTTTGTTCGATCACTATGCCATAGCGAAATCCATTTGTGTCCAGAAAATTCAATGCTTCCTGGGAAAGGGCGGCTCCCTGGATGATGTTCTTCGGCTTTCGGTTGATGACATTACTTACCCGCATGAGTCCCAGGACTTTCAGAGCCCTGTCGGAACCTACAAAGTCGGCGACAAATTTGTTTTTTGGCTGCGTCAGAATGATCTCCGGTGTATCGTGCTGTATCAGACGTCCCTTGTCGAAGATGGCAATGCGATCGCCCATCTTTATAGCTTCGTGAATATCATGAGAGACAAAGGCCACAGTCTTCTTCAGCTTCGCCTGAAGCTTGAGGAACTCATTTTGAATTTCTTCTCTGTTTATGGGGTCTATCGCGCCGAAAGGCTCATCCATGAGAAGTATATCGGGGTCTGCGGCAAGTCCCCGAGCGACCCCAATCCGCTGTTGCTGACCCCCGGAAAGCTCTGCGGGGTAACGGTCCCTGTACAGTTCAGGCTCCAGGTTAGTCAGTCGAAGGAGTTCATCAATGCGCTTGCTGATACGCTCTTTGTCCCACCCCAGAAGCCTGGGAACAACGGCGATGTTTTCGGCTATGGTTTTGTTCGGGAAGAGCCCGATGGCCTGAATGACATATCCCATGCGCTGCCTGAGCTGGACGATATCTATGTCCATGATATTCTGATTTTCTATGGTTATGGTCCCTCGTGTTAGTGTCTCCAGTCTGTTGGTAAGACGCAGGGTAGTCGTTTTGCCGCATCCCGAGGGACCGAGAAACACCACTACTTCCCCCTTCGGCATGGAAAAGCTCATATTATCAAGAGCGGTAACGCTGTCTTTTCCCGTACCGAATATTTTTGTTACAGAGTCATAAGTTATCATTGGAAACCTCTTTGTTTTCCGGATCGTATTGTCAAAAGTTTCTTACTTATAACGCAAAATATCTTTTACAATTATAGCGTTACG
>CAZJQZ010000199.1:0-3436 GCA_964548045.1 uncultured Dehalococcoidia bacterium
ATTCCGAACCCCGATTGGTAATTCCCCTTCCTAACGAAATCAAATATTCGGTTTCCACATGTGGCATTAATCAATTTATACATTCTTTAACCTTATATATGAAACAAGTGAGAGGTATCCAGTCCAAAATGAAAGAATTTGGTCAAAATGCCTGAAATTGTGTCTTGACCTGAACTTTTGCAACGTGCTATACTAGGAAGGTTTTGTAAGGAGACAAGCTCTTGCTGGAAAATTTTGGAACCTTAGGTCTGTTTATCGTACTGGCAATAGTATTCCCTCTTTTACTTATAGGGCTCCCTCTCGTTCTCAGATATAGCGGCGTGATTCCCCAGAACCGCACTTCAGTCAAGCAGGAAACATATGAGTGCGGGATGAAGCCTTTCCGAAATGCCTGGACCCAGTTCAATTTCCACTACTATACGTTTGCAATCCTGTTTGTGGTTCTGGATGTCATGTCTGTATTTCTTTTCCCATGGGCTTCAAATTTCCTGGATTTAAGCCGTTCGGCCCAGGTTTATGGGCTCGTGGGAGTGGTTGTTTTTGTTGCAATTCTGCTGGTTGGTTTTATATACGCCTGGAAGAAGAAAGCTCTGGAGTGGAACTAGCATGCCCGATTATGATAATCTGATACTCCCGTATTCGAGCGGTGATGCGGACAAGGATGAGGGACTGCTCATCAATGAGATAATTGCCCGTAGTCAACAGCCGATCCCTGATCCCGATGCATGGCTGCAGGGAGTAGATCACGGGGGCGTCGTGTTGACCACCGTCGATGCAGTGTTGGGCTGGGCCCGCAAGCGCTCGTTGTGGCCAATGCTGTTCGGACTGGCCTGCTGTGCCTTTGAGATGATGGCCGCAGCGGGCAACAGGTGGGATATATCCCGCTTTGGAATGGAGATCTTCCGTCCTTCGCCAAGACAGGCCGATATGATGATCATCGCCGGGACATTGACCTGGAAAATGGCTCCTGCCGTCCGCCAGCTCTACGATCAGATGGCCGAGCCGAAATGGGTCTTGGCAATGGGTTCCTGCGCCATCAGCGGAGGCACTTTCTCCGAATCATACAGTGTAGTGCCGGGCATCAATCGCATCCTTCCCGTCGATGTATATGTGCCGGGATGCCCCCCTCGCCCGGAAGGATTGTACCATGGCCTGCTGGAACTTCACGAGAAAATACAAAAGCAGGGTTACCTTAAAGATAACGTTCATTTGCCGAGGTTGGACTGAGTGAGACTTAAAGCACTTGCCGGAACCGAAGCGGCTCCCCGAATTGAGGAGAAACTTTCCGGCTCTGTAATTGAAAGCAATGAAGCCTGCATGGTGGTCAACAAAGACTCCATAGCAGGAATTATGCAACTCCTTAAAGAATCCGCGGAGTTTGATTTTGACTATATCAACAACATCACCGCGGTCGATAATTTCGATCACTTCGAGGTCATCTATAATGTTACCTCGATAGCTAAGAAACACACACTGTGCGTAAAGGCAAGGATCCCCGGACGAGACAACCCCGAGATCCCATCCGTTACTTCCATATGGAAAGGTGCCGATTTTCAGGAACGGGAAGTATATGACCTGATGGGAATCCGTTTTATCGATCATCCTAATTTAAAAAGAATTGCCCTCTGGGAAGGATTTGAAGGACATCCATTGAGGAAGGACTTTTTGTAAGCCATGGTAATGAAAACCGAGCTGGTTACCCTGAATATGGGGCCGCATCACCCCTCAACGCACGGCGTTTTCCGCATGCGGGTCACGCTTGACGGCGAAGTGGTCGTCGAGATGGAACCGATGTTCGGCTATCTGCATCGTGGCCTGGAGAAGCTGGCCGAAGGACGTACCTACACCCAGATAATTCCCTTTACCGACAGGCTTGATTACGTCTCTTCCATGGCAGGTAATTTAGCATATTGCGTGGCGGTGGAGAAACTGGCTCAAGTTGAAGTGCCGGAGAGAGCGGAATACATTCGAGTCATCATCTGCGAACTGCAGCGAATGGTCAATCACCTGATCGCCGTGGGATTTTTCATCAACGACCTTGGGGCCCTGCAAACACCGCTGCAGTATATGTGGCGTGAACGGGAAAAGGTCGTTGACCTGTTCGAAATGCAAAGCGGACAGCGGTTCCTCTACAATTACATGCGTATTGGCGGGGTGAGCCATGACCTGGCACCTGAATTCATCCCGGCTTTGAAAAAATTCCTTGATGATTTCATTGGGTACTATGAAGAGTTCGAGGACCTGTTGAAAGGGAATGAGATTATACAGTCTCGAACGATTGGGACCGGCGTCATTTCGGCTGAACAGGCTATTGATTACGCTATGAGTGGGCCGTGTTTGCGGGCCACAGGTGTGAATTGGGATCTGCGGAGGGATGACTCTTATTCGATTTATGACCGTTTCGATTTCGATGTGATCGTGGGAGAAAACGGAGACAACTGGGATCGTTACCGCGTTCGCATGGGCGAAATCATGCAGAGCCATCGGATTATCCGGCAGGCACTGGAGCAACTTGAGGAACTGTCGCCCGGCTCGGTGAATGCGGAGTTGCCGCAGTTGCTGCGCCCACCCGTCGGTGAAGCGTATGCGGCCATCGAAGCTCCTAAGGGTGAGATGGGTTTCTACCTGGTTAGTGACGGGTCGATTGCCCCATATCGGTGGCATTGTCGGGCTCCGGATTTTGTTAATCTGTGTGCGTTACGTGATATGGTTGTTGGCGGGAAGATCGCCGATCTGATAGTGACCTTTGGAAGTATTGATATTTGCTTAGCGAGTGTTGATAGATAATGATTAGTTTGACTGACATTGCAACTCAGGCTCCGGTGGCCTCATGGTGGCTGGATAGTCCGGTATCTTCGGACTGGCCGTGCCACAATTTCTGGGCGCACTGGGCCGTCTTCAGTGCGGGTATAATCATCGGGGTATTGCTTGTGGTGATGGCTTTCATCTGGTTTGAGCGCCGGTTCATTGCGCCAATGCAGCTCAGGATCGGGCCCAACCGTTGTGGCCCATTTGGTTTGTTGCAGCCGGTTGCTGATGCCATCAAGGTACTGATGAAAGAGGATATCGTTCCAGCGGTGGCGGATAAGACAGTTCACTTCCTAGCCCCGATTCTTATCTTTGTGCCGGTGCTGTTGATGTTTGCGGTCATTCCGTTCCAGAACGGGGTGGGCTTAATCCCCGATCTGAACGTCGGGTTGCTTTTCATAGTTGCGGTCGGCTCTATCGAGACAGTGGCGGTATTTATGGCCGGTTACGGCTCGAACAACAAATACGCACTGGTTGGCGCCATGAGAAGCGTGGCCATGATGGTTAGTTATGAAATGCCTATGGCTCTGGCAGCCATTGCGGTGATAATTGTCTCCGGTACACTCTCAATGCAGGGGATAGTAATGGAGCAATCGGTACCCTTCGCCCTGCTGCTGCCGATGAGCTT
>CAZJQZ010000200.1:0-3425 GCA_964548045.1 uncultured Dehalococcoidia bacterium
TCCCGAAGCGAAAAAACAGGAATCAGCCGGATGAGAAAAGGAAGTTGGGGCGTCCGTTTGTTAGCTGCGCTATTTTTTTAAATGTCAAGGGCAGACCCCAGTCAATCTATTTGCTTAAACGTTAACCTACTGTCTGTTTGCTAGGCTTAGTGATCTAACATGAGTAAACGGAGATTTGAGCCGTACAAAAACAAAGTTCTACCAGTGCATAATCATATTAGATTGTTTAGCGATTTTTCTCCCCCTTAATACTCTTCCAGAATCGCTCGAAGAGGCGATCGACGAAGTATTTGGCAAAGCCCTGGTCATCGGTAATGCGTTTGTAGAGTTTGAAATTGGTATCGACCATATCCTGAAGCCGGTCCACCACCACATGATCAAAGGTAAGACGGGCATTTTCCGGGGTATTCACGCGAACGCTTGCAACAAGGGCCGGATCATCGGCAAGCCTTTCTTCCAATGTTTGGATGAAGACCTTATCTTCATCGCTGAATTCCGTTCCAAACCGTTCATTTAATTCTCGGATAATCTGAGAGAGCGCTTCTACTTGATCGGGCGTGATTATATGATCTTTTTTTACCCCAATGGGTTCAACCGTTCCGTTGCCTCGCTCTAACAGTATCCTTCCTTTCCACCTCTGGGTAATGCGGTATGATTCCATGTCGATCTTCTGCTGGATCTCACGGGGGAGCTCATCCCGCTCACGTGGAAGATAGCGCCGCAGCAGGCGCGAAAACACATAGAGCTTCTCTAAATCGGGGTCAGTAAAGGTAATGATCTGTGAGAGGAACGCATAGAGCCGGATATAATCGGTCAATGTTCCCCTGAAATCAAAACGCTCCTCTTTTTCTAAGGCCTTGTATCGTTCAACACATGGCGCAAGCAGGGCATAGAGCTCATCCTGGGTTGCCTTGGGATGAAAGTATCGCCTGGCAAAGGAATCAACGTCATTGGTATCAAATACATGATGGACTTCCAATCGCCGCTCAAGATCATAGATCGTATTGGGGTCTGTCGCCTCTGAGAGGATGGTCTTTTCATAATAAGGCTGAAAACTTTCTTGAATAGCCTGGGCGTCGTTCACAAAATCCAGGACGACAGTTTCCTCCTTCTCGGGATGGACGCGATTCAACCGCGACAGAGTCTGCACTGCATTGACCCCACCGAGCTTCTTATCCACGTACATCGTGTGAAGCAGCTCCTGATCGAACCCGGTTTGAAACTTATTCGCCACAATGAGGAACCGATACTCTGGCCGCTTAAAGACATCGGCAGTCTGCTTCTCTGAGTATCCATTCATGTTCGCTTCGGTATAATCAATGCCCTCATCCCGCACCGTGCCGGAAAAGGCAACAAGGGACTGATACGGATACCCACGTTCTTTGATGTAGGCATCAAAAGCCAACTTGTACCGTACCGCATGGAGCCGTGACCGCGCCACAATCATGGCCTTGGCCTTGCCGCGGATTTGATGAGCAATCTGGCCGTGAAAATGCTCGATCATGATCTCTATCTTCTTTTGAATCGCATGCTCGTGGAGATCTACGAATGATCGGAGCAAATAACTTGCCTTCCCCTTTTCATAGTGGGGATCGTCCTGGGCAGTCTTGAGCAACTTCCAGTAGACCTTGTAATTGGTATAGTTTTCGAGCACATCGAGGATAAAATTCTCCTCGATTGCCTGCCGCATAGTGTAGAGACTGAATGCCTGAAAGCTTCCGTCATCACGTTTTGATCCAAAAAGCTCAAAGGTTTTAGGCTTGGGTGTGGCGGTAAAGGCAAACCAGCTCACATTTGCAAGCCGGCCGCGCTTTTCCATTTCCTCAAGGATTCGATTATCAAGCTCCTCTTCCGGGGTTTCAGCGCCGGCCTCTTCCTGTTCAGCCTCCTCCAGGCTGCCTGCGGCAAGTACTGTTTTAAGGCTCTTTGTACTCTCACCGGACTGCGAGGAATGGGCCTCATCCACGATTACGGCAAACCGCTTTCCAGCCAGCTCGGTTATATCCTCCACAATGACGGGAAACTTCTGAAGCGTGGTGACAATGATTGTTTTTCCCGACTCAAGGGCCTCCTTGAGCTTACGGCTCGTTGTGTCGATATTCTCCACAACGCCGCTTGTCTGTTCAAACTGCCGCACCGTGCGTTGGAGCTGGCGGTCAAGAACGCGGCGGTCGGTAATGACCACAATTGAATCAAACAGCCGCTGATCATCCTTGTCATGGAGTACTGATAGCTGATGGGCAAGCCATGCAATGGAATTGGATTTTCCGCTTCCCGCAGAATGCTGAATTAGATATTGCTGCCCAGCGCCAAATGCCTTTGCGTGGTCAATAAGTCTTCGCACGGAATCAAGCTGATGATACCGGGGAAAAAGAAGAAGGCGTTCGCCGGTCTTCCTTCCCTTGTCATCTTCCACCTCAATCTCATGGATAAAGTACTGGATGAGGTTCAGCACGCTGTCCCTGGACCATACCCTGTTCCAGAGGTAATCCGTTGCATACCCGGTTTCAGTCGGCGACTTCGGAGGATTCCCTGCCCCGCCGAATTTGCCCTGATTAAAGGGGAGAAACCGAGTTTTCGACCCTTGCACATGGGTGGTTACATAGATAAGGTCGGGATCGACAGCGAAGTGTGCGAGGCAACGCCGGAAGGCAAACAATGGTTCGCGCGGATCTCGATCATAGCGGTACTGATTGATTGCATGTTCTACGTTCTGGCCGGTGAAGGGATTCTTCAGCTCTGCAGTAAAAAGAGGAATCCCGTTCAAAAAGAGTGCGAGATCTAAGCTTTTATCATTCTTTTCGCTGTAATGGAGCTGGCGGATAACAGAGAAAAGGTTACCTTCATACAGTTTTTGGATCTCTTCATTGAGCCCGCTTGCAGGCCTGAAATAGGCGAGCTTCAATCGGCAGCCTGAGTCTTTAACACCCTTTCGAAACACATCGAGGGCGCCCCGCTTGCTGATCTCCGAAGACAGCCGCTTGAGAAAGCGCTCCTTAACATCAGGGCCATAGTAGTCTTTGAGCTTCTTCCACTCTTCGGGCTGCGTGGCATAGATGAAATCCACTACATCCTTCGGAATTAAGCATAATGCCCGGTCGTAATCATTCGGCAGGCGCTTGTGATATCCTCCGGGCACGAACTCGCCAAATCCCAAATCTTTTTCTCCTAATGGAGAGGCACTCGGATCAGGGTCATCCGCGCCGTTTTTTAAAAGCGCCTGCTCAATAGCACTTTCAAATGCCTTTTCTGCTATCTCGGGACTCATGCCGTCTCCTCCCGAACATCGATTTTGCCAGTGACAGCTGCGGAGATGAACGCCGTGCGGTATTCTTTAAGACGACCAATAGCCTCTCGGATTTTGTCAATCAATACGCTTATCTTTTCCGCCTCTTTATCTAAAAAATTTACAATTCTTCTTTGTT
>CAZJQZ010000201.1:0-3336 GCA_964548045.1 uncultured Dehalococcoidia bacterium
CACCTGTCAATTCGGCATCAGCCAGGAGCTTCTCCAGGCTGAAATAGGGCTCATGCTCTCTTCCTCGCACCAGGATCACGTTCTTGACTTGCGGGTGCTCTTTCAGGACGTCACCGACGATGGGCAGGTAATCTGTCTTTCCGTATTTCTCGGGCACCACCCAGGAGGTAGCACCGGTTAGCTGGATGAGATGCTTGATCTCGTATTCCCGATACCGGTCGATCAACAAAACATTAACAGCCCCTATCTTCTGAAGGGCGAAATAGGAATAAACGAACTCATTCCAGTTCGGCACTTGCACCAGTGCGCGATCCGTCGGGTTTATGCCCAGGTTCATCAGGCCCAGGGCCAGCCTGTTGGCCATATCCCGTGCCTGGGCATAGGTCAAGCGGCTCTCGCTATCCACAAAGGCCTCCTTATTGGGATAACGATCTGCGGCCCTGTCAAGTACGTCGCCGAATGTGAGGTTCGCCCAACACCCAAGCTGCCTGTACCGTTCGGCATCCTCTGCCTTGTAAGGTGTAAAACCCTCAAGCAGGGTTGTCATGGGCTCCTCCTTAAGGACATAATGGTTGGCAAGAGTTGACTTCGCACCCCTTCTCTAGGTTCAAGGGAAGATATGAGTATTCGCAATGAGGGGCAACCATTAAGGAGCGGTCCGCTCTGTCAGGGATTTACCTTTCCCCATCAGGAGCTCTTTTTTATGGATGGGAGTATATGGATTCTGGGGTTGTGTGTCAATAAAGACGAAACCTCATCATGTTGCGGCCCTGTGGTTTTGGCTGATCAGGTGGGAGATCCTGTGCTTAGGCGATGATACCTGAGGGAATTTTTGCAGAGGCTTGTTGCACCTCAGTTCGATTTGAATGACTTTATTCGGCCGCATAAAACTCCAGACTCCTGTCTGGAGATGCAGCGGCAGCCCGAAGGGCTCAAGCAGGTTTACACTTGTAGCCCAAGGAAGCCCCCAGCTCCGGCTGGGGGAGGGTCACTGAAGTGCCCATCGTTGGGGTATCCGTTTGGTATCAACTTCCTTGTGTAAGTTTTGATTCATAGCAGATAACTCAAGGCGAGGTAACATCGCTAATCAGCCGCGTGGTTTTTTGCATCGACTGTATTGGCTTGTTGAATTTCCTCTTTTTCGGCATACACAGCACGTTTTAAAGACGCAAATAATACCTTGACTGCCAGATCACTTGGGATAGCATTTAAGATTCTTACCTTAATTAGTTTGATAATTTAGTGGCTTCAAGCTGAGGCGCCAGTGCTCGCAACATCCGCGGTAATTCCACAACTCAAATCATACAATTTGCCTAGTAAATCGCAAAGTGCCCCCGATTACCTCCAGCGAGTTAAGCGCCCCCCATTTCACTCTAGGATTGGAGTCCCGCATTTGGCACAAAACGCTTGTGTGAGCCCAGTGGAGCTCACCGCAAACGCATGAATCTTGTTTTCCGAGAAAGGAAGGACGATCTTGACTGCATCATCCGGATAGAGGAGCTCCCCTGCCTGGTAGGTAGCACTCAACTTATGGCCGGCGACCCAAACCAAATTGACTCGTCCGGGATCATCTATTTCCACCGAGCCTGCGGCGGCACCGTTGACAACGTAATCCCGATATACATTGGTGCTCGGGTCAGCGAAAAGCAAGTTGAACTGATAGATTCTTTCCGGTCGCGTGTGTTTGACAAACTTCTCAAGCTGATAGTCAGACTCCAAGAGAAGCTCGGCTCCACGTTGGCTGAATAGCCTTCGTTCCTTGCGCAACGATAGCAGAGTTTCATATTAATTTTTGAACGCCCATGGAGCTACGCCTAACGCACAGCTCTACGGCGAGGAAACGGAGTCCGTAGCAGCAGAAGGTTAGCTTGAATCCCGTTTTGATAGGTCTGGGTGGGTGGTAATGATCTTAATAACGAAGTCTTCTCCCAATGGTGTAATTAAAATCTTATCATCATCTTTTTCAACAAAACCTTCCTTTAGCCAGGTTTCAATTGTCTCATCAACCTCAAGGCCAGAAATACTATGAACTCTGAGTTCTTTTTTCATGAGATCAACATCCAGCTCCTGGCCTGAACTGTGGTGTCGAAGGTGCCATATGAATTCATTATGTGCAAATAGTTTCATTTGGCCTTTTTGCTGGAGCGATGAATGGATTATTCCTTGTATTTTACTGGAAATTTCTTGGCTGAGCTCTTTATATGAAGAGTACACTAATCGTTCAAGGCCTGCGATATCACTCGGAACCGTTGCACCTGAGCGTATAATAGGCACGCATAATTTGCCACGACCCATTGCATAGCCAAATTCGAGAAAGACGTTTGTATTTTGCTCAGATACATCAAAAATACAAAACATTGATGAATCGATGAGCTGTGCAATTTTTGGGAACAGAGCTCCATGATATCTGGCCGTATCCGCATAGACTAATTGCACAAAATCTAAATCCTTTAATGCCGATCCTAAGGCATCGCGCAGGTCATCGAGTTGGTCTTTTTTATAAACGTGTCCTACGAATACAGCAAACTTGATTGATTTCATCTCGGCCATTTCTTACCTCAGCACAGCTAACGAGCTATATGCAGAATAAATCCTCTTCATTCGGATATTCTTCATTTTCTGTAGAATGTCGATGAAGACACCCTTTCCCTCAAGACAAAACCCCACCTCTCTAAAAGAGAAGCGGGGTTTTTATGTTCTCCGTCATATCACCCTCAGCTAAGGGTTACCCTGACTCAAACTCGATAGAAGCCTAGCACCAATACAATACAGGTTCAAGTATATTTTGAAGGGTGAGTAGTATCAGGAGAAATTGGCGATTACTTGCTGCGATTTGATTCTATCAAACCTCTTTTTCATTGTGGGTATGTTGGAGATAGTGCGCCACGAGGCTGCACAGGAGATGAGGGTAGGCCCCTCGGGGTCGGCTTGCAGGAGCAGGCCTCAAAGCACCTTAAGCTGCGCAGGTAAAGAGCCTGTGTGGTGAGCGTTAAGGAAAAGGTTCCGCCAGACGGGATCAGTTGTGAATCAGAGAGACGAGCGCAAGCGAACCATCCGATGAGGTGTCGAAAACTTAAAGACGACGTCAAAACTGGTGGCTATCTCTACACCAGGATAAGTCCAGGGGAAACCTGCTTACTGCCTGGGCGGCGTCCGGCATAAAGGTGGCGTGACTCTGATTTAGGCTTCTGTGGGGAACGTGGGAACCTGTCGTTTCGATGTTAAGGGAGAAATTCAAGTGGAGGCCCCACGAGAATGAGAGTACCGATGCGAAGCACAGGGGCGGAGCAACTCGTAGTAGTGATGAAGTCTCTGTAATGGAGATGGAGCGAAGGG
>CAZJQZ010000202.1:0-3222 GCA_964548045.1 uncultured Dehalococcoidia bacterium
CTCCGCTGATGCGTGAGCTTCAGCAAAGGGGACGTGATTTCTTTATCATACATACCGGCCAGCACTATTCCTATGATATGGACAGTATTTTCTTCGATGAATTGGAGTTACCTGAACCCAAGTATAAATTTCTGGATGTAGCTAAAAGCAGAACTCATGGGGGCCAGACTGCTAAAATGCTCTTGCATTCAGAACAGGCTTTGTTGACAGAAAAACCAAAGATAGTACTGGTTTGCGGCGATGCCAATACAAATCTGGCTGGAGCCTTGGCTGCCAGAAAACTGCACATTATGGTGGGGCATGTGGAATCCGGATTGAGAAGCAATGACTGGAGAATGCCGGAAGAGCACAATCGCGTGATGATAGATCACATATCCGAACTTCTCTTCGCGCCAACAGAAGAAACCAAGAAGCACCTCATCGAAGACAACGTCAAAGGGGAAATATTCGTTACTGGGAATACCATCGTAGATGCTGTCACTCAAAATCTGGCTCTAGCCAAGAAAAAAAGTGATGTCCTGAACCGCCTCGGACTTGGCGCAAAGAAGTATCTATTGCTTACCCTTCACAGAGAGGAGAACGTCGATTTCACCGAGCATCTGAGGAAAATCCTTGAAGGAATCAATCGGGTGAGTGAGAACTTCGATTATGAAATTATCTTTCCTTCCCATCCGAGAACGACTAAGAATCTGAAATATTTCAAACTGGATTCCCTTGTCTCCCGGATCAAAAAACTACGGGTTATCGAGCCGCTTGGATATCTCGATTTCCTGATGCTGCTGGGCAACACTGACCTGGTACTGACCGACAGTGGTGGCATTCAAGAGGAAAGTTGCATCCTGAAGGTGCCATGTGTTACCTTGAGGCAAAACACTGAGCGCCCGGAAACGATAGAAGCAGGCTCGAATCATGTGGCCGGGATTGAACCTGCGGATATCCTGCAGGGGGCAAAGATCATGTTGAACAAGTCGACAAACTGGAACAACCCCTTCGGAGCAAACCCGAGCCAAAAAATCATTGATATCGTAGAAGATACATTATCGAAGCAATGAAACAACTAGTTCAAAATTTCAAAACCGGGGAACTGAAGCTCATTGATGTTCCTGCTCCGCAGGTGAAGCCCGGAAGCGTGCTGGTTCGGAATGTGAATTCAGTTATTAGCTTAGGCACAGAAAAACTGATGCTGGATTTTGCCAAAAAGAGCTTGCTGAGCAAAGCTCTGGCCAGACCCGATCTAACGCGTCAAGTTATAGATTTTGCCAGGAACGAAGGTATTTTGAATGCATATCGACAGGCAACCAGTCGATTGGATAACCTGACCCCCCTTGGTTACAGCTCCGCCGGAGCGGTTCTGGAGGTGGGAGAAGGTCTTGATGAGTTTCAGGCAGGAGACCAGGTGGCCTGCTCCCGTGGGGGATTTGCTTCGCACGCTGAAGTTCTCTCCATTCCAAGGAATTTGTGTGTGAGAGTACCAGATAACGTCGATTTCGAAAGCGCAGCTTTTACTACAGTTGGAGCAATTGCCCTGCATGCTATCAGATTATGCGAACTGAGCTTGGGAGACAGGGTTGCTGTCATTGGATTGGGATTACTGGGGCAGCTTGCTGTCCAGATCGCCGAAGCAGCTGGTTATAATGTTTTCGGGACAGATAGTAATGAGTTCAGGGTGACTCTGGCACAGAAACTGGGAGCAAATGACGGCGCAGTCACGGGCAAAGACGACATTACTGAGAAAGCTGCAAACTTCACGAAGGGCAATGGATTTGACGCTGTGATTATTCTAGCTAGTACGCCCAGCAATGAACCACTGGAGGTCGCGGCCGATATTTGCTGTCACAAAGGTAAAATCGTGGTGCCGGGAATGGTAAAGCTCGATGTGCCCAGAG
This sequence comes from uncultured Dehalococcoidia bacterium, assembly GCA_964548045.1. Taxonomy (GTDB): domain Bacteria; phylum Chloroflexota; class Dehalococcoidia; order SZUA-161; family SpSt-899; genus JBGLNL01. The sequence continues at coordinate 1,887 of CAZJQZ010000202.1, forward strand.
AAACTTTCTATCAAAAGGAACTCAGGCTTGTCGTTTCTAAAGGCTGGGGACCGGGATTTGACGATCCTGCTTATGAACTTGGAGGCATTGATTATCCACATGCCTATGTTCGCTGGACGGAACGCAGAAACATGGAGCAGTTCCTCAAATTGGTGAGTGATGGGAAAGTTCAGATCATGCCCCTCATAACTCACAGGTTCAAGATCGATGAAGCGGAGAGTGCCTACAAATCCATAATGGAGGACAGGTCAGGCAAATATCTGGGGGTTCTCTTTGGTTACGATGGGCAGGAAAATGTCTCATTATCTACCCGGACTCAACTCAGAGAACCTGACCAGGTTGATCCTAAAGTAAAGACAGTTGCAGGCTTGATCGGGGCCGGTCAGTTTGCCACCGGGACAATGCTGCCTATTGTGAAAAATCTTTCTTCTGTCAGCTTGAAGGGCTTGGCTACGGCCACCGGCCTGACCGGGAAACATGCCGGTGATAAGTTTGGATTTGAATATTGCACCACTGATTATCAGGAATTGCTCAACGATCCCAACATTGATAGTATCCTCATTGCCACGAGGCACAACCTGCATGCAAAGTTGGTAACGGAAGCTCTTCTACGCGGAAAGGATGTATTTGTCGAAAAACCTCTGGCCCTGTCTGTTGATGAACTCAAGCAGATCATTGATGCTTACCAGAAGAATCCCCGGAGACTGATGGTCGGTTTTAACAGACGGTTTTCACCCTTCACTCAAAAAGCGAAAGACTTGCTGGGTAGTATAAACGAACCCTTGGTTATCAACTGCCGGGTGAATGCAGGGGCTCTTCCCAAAGATAGCTGGATTCATGATCCTTCACAGGGTGGGGGAAGGATTCTGGGTGAAGTATGCCATTTCGTCGATCTGGCCCAGTATCTGACCGGTTCTTTGCCCGTGATAGTATATGCCCGGTCTCTTGTCAATACCGGGGTTTACAATCCCGATGAAAATGTGGTGGTCACGATAACTTTCAAAGATGGTTCTGTAGCGTCCATAACGTACATAGCCAATGGCGATAAATCGTTTCCTCGAGAAAGCGTGGAGATTTTCGGTGGCGCTTCAGTTTGTGTGATTGATAATTACAAGTCGATGACCTTCACTCACAAAGGCAAAACAAAGAAGGTAAAGAGCCTTAACAAGGACAGCGGTCACAAAGATGAGTTCGGGGCGTTTTTCTCGGCACTCGTAAAGGGCCAAAATTTGCCGGTGGATTTTGAGGAATATGTTTATACAACTCTGGCAACTCTCTGTATTGAGAAATCGCTTTCTGAGGGTGGCTCGGTTAATGTCAATGTTCAAGAATTGGA
>CAZJQZ010000203.1:0-3126 GCA_964548045.1 uncultured Dehalococcoidia bacterium
CTGAAATTTCTCCGCAAGCGTCTCGGGTCCGAGCTCCTTGATAAGATCATCAGGCACGTCCAGGTCCTGAAAGTTCTTATACGTGGTGAGAAGACCCTTTGTGCCGGGAACAAATGCAACCGTTCCGGTGCTGCTCATGCCTGGCTTTGCGCCGGAACGTTCAACACCCTGCCACGCATTGAGGGAAAGCTTTTTGAACCTGTCCGGATTCGTGACCTCCACACTACCTGTTCCCCTTACAGCGATTGCCTTGAGGTTCTTGGAGCCCATAATGCCGCCCATTCCGCACTTGCCAGCAGCCCTGCTCCTGTTGGCGATAATACAGGCAGATCTCACTAGGTTCTCCCCTGCAGGTCCGATCGACAAAACTTGAAGATTTTCATCTCCAAGCTCTTCCCTGATCATATCATAGGTATCCCATGTACCTCGGCTCCACAACTCTCCTCCGTCCCGCAGCTCAACGTGATCGTCTTGTATCAACAGGTACACCGGTTTATTCGCTCTTCCCTTGATTACAATATGATCATAACCCGCGTACTTGAGCTCGGGTGCGAAAAAACCGCCGACATTGGAGGTGCCGATCCCGTTGGTGAAAGGATTCTTTGACGCTATGTCAAGCCGGCAGGAGCCCGGAACGAGCGTGCCGGTGAGCGGCCCGGTACCGAAAACCATCCTGTTGGCTGGCTCATACGGAGTTACCCATGGCCTGAGCTCTGTATAGAGAATATGCATATTAATGCCCCGTCCACCGAGCCATTTCTCTGTGTAGCGGGCGGTCGGCTCCGTTGAGATGTCTCCTGTTGAAAGGTCGACCCGAAGGATCTTACCAGCGTATCCATAAATTGTATTTTCTCCCATCACGTTGCTCCTTTCCTGTATGCAGTTTCCCTCTCAAGAATGGCGGCCAACTCATCTCGAACCTCGTTTGTACAAAAGTCTATACAGAATCCGCACCCGTCACAGGCGATTCTGCCGTTTTCATCTTTGGTGTGTACCACGATTCCGAATCTCCCCTCCTTTTCCCAGCGCTTTACCTCTATACTGGAGATTGACGGCTGAAAGATTTTTTTGTGATGGAACGAGCATGCCACTTCGCATGCTCTGCATCCGACGCACGTTACTGTCTCTATGACGCCAGGCATTTGTTGCCCCCTTGTTACGAAATATTTACACGCACATACTGCCGATCAGTGTAAAAACCGATTATCAAAATCCGGCGATACTTCAATGTGCATCCCGGTCGATTTTTACCGCCATTTTCAATATGATATACAGCACAAATCCGACGGGCAGCCCGATTATCCAGGATATCTCTATAAACGGAATCGAGGCCACACCGCCTATCACGAAGGAAGCGATTGCGGATATGGAAAAGCCCCCTTTGTACCAGTACTTGCTCCCCACGCTTGTATCATATGACGCCTCAACATCCACATTCCTTTTTCGTACCACCCAGTAGTCTGCGAGCAGAACTCCAATAATAGGGCCGAGAAAAACTGAATAGGTATTCATAAAGGTGAAGAAATTGGCACTCGTGAACAATATCCAGGGTGCAGTTGCCAATGAGATCGCGCCTGTAATAATAACCCCGATACTCCACTTGACATTGATGAGGTCCTGTATTGCGTGTGAAGGAGCCAGAATATTGAGCGTGAGGTTTGTTGATATCTGGGCACCCAGAACGAAGATAAGCATAGCCACGCCAATTGCAGCCGAAGGTGCGAGCTCCATTATTGCAGCCACCGGATCTGCGGTGCCTGTGGCAATACCAAAGATAATTCCGACAAACAGCATATAGAACCAAGGGGGAGCGATGCCGATCATGTGGCCGGCCCATGCGTTGCCCGATCCCGTGGACTTTTTAAGGTGGCGAGATACGTCGGAAATGTTCAGGATACCGGGAATCACCCCTGCGACACCGGTTGCAAACAATGCCAGGAACGGATATCCCCACGAACCCGGATAGGTAAAAGCCTCTCCTTTAATAGCACCTGATCGCATGATGGTGAAAAGAGTATACCCGATGAGGATGGCTACAATGAACGCAGCCACAGTATCGAAATACTTGATCATCTTGATCCCGCGTATTGCCAGGTAGGTCTGAAGGACCAGAAAAATGAGGAAATACACCCATGTGTTCCCAAACCCCCATAAGCTCTGAGTGATGGCGTTAATGGCGAGTGCTCCGATCCAGTTGCCGATACCGTACCATGCAAATGCAGGCAATGCCCTGAGCACAGTGGTTATTTTCGCTCCTCTTACGCCGAAGCTGGAACGAGCCTGTACGGCAAACGGGATTCCGGTTTTGTATCCCGGAAAACAGTTCAAAGTAAATAACAGAGCGAGCACGATCGCAGAACAGATAAGTGCCACAAATGCCTGTGTTACGTTCAGCTGACCCTGAGGATACACACCAAAAAAACCGATGGCAAATGCCTGTACAACAATGAGGGACGACCACCACAACGCGATATATGACCATGGTGGAATTGATCGCCTTTCATCCGGTATTGCGTTTAGTTCTTCGAGTTCGGTGTCACGTTCACTCTTACCCATTTCATCCTCCTTATTTACCTTTTCACAATGGAATAGTGGACATGTAGCTAAAAAATTGTGTAACTGCGCTCCGCGCTTGTCACCCCTTTGTTCACCTCCTTTCATTGATATGTTTTGTGGTGGTCATGTACCATGACGAGCAGCCGTCATTGATTGGCGCGACCGATATATGCAAGGCCGTAGGGCTCACGCTCGATAAATGCACCCTGGCCGAGCTTTCCGACGAACTTACCGCCATCCACACTTAGCTTCCCACGTAAGAATACCTTTTCCGGTCTTCCACGCTGTTCAAACCCCTCATACGAGTTGAAATCAACCTCATGCAGCGAAGTTTTTGCACTAATTTTGCCCTTGTAGTTCGGATCAAATATGATGAGATCTGCATCTCCTCCGATTGTGATACTTCCTTTTCGCGGGTACATCCCATATATCCTTGCAGGAGCGGTTGCAAAAACGTCGACCATCCTCTGGAGTGAGAGCTTTCCGGAAAGCACACCGTATGTGTAAAGAATCGCCAGCCGATTTTCCACACCTGGACAGCCGTTCGGGATCTTTGTAAAGTCACCCCTC
>CAZJQZ010000204.1:0-3091 GCA_964548045.1 uncultured Dehalococcoidia bacterium
GGTGTAGGCCCTGCTATAGCAGTAGAATGGAGTATTCATTCAGGATTAATTAGCAAAATTGATGATGAAAATCATCATGACAAAGACCTAGCTGCAAAAATAGAGGATTCTTTACTTGATAAGATGAGCTGTTCTGTTATTGAAACAGATGGTACGGCAAACAATGGGCCTCATAAGCTTTTATCGGAAATGATCGATAGTGATAACAGTAAAAAAGTTATACGAGTGTACTATGAAGATATTTTTGGCAACAAATTTGAATCCTATCGCAAATTATGGTTAGAGGGTGAAAATCCAATACTAGGTCCATTACAAATACGGGGAATTGAACAGGAGAACAAACAATGATAAAAGAAGCAATCGCCAAAGTCGTTGAGGGCTCCAACCTCAGCATGAATGAAACTGAAAGCGTGATGAAGGAAATCATGGGAGGGGAAGCTACTCCAGCCCAGATCGCCTCTTTTATTACCGCGCTGCGAATCAAAGGCGAAACAGCGGAGGAGATCGCCGGCTGCGCCCGGATAATGCAGCAGCATGCCCTCCAGGTAAATCCGCAACGCACTGACGTAGTCGATACCTGTGGAACCGGAGGTGATGGCAGCGGCACATTCAACATCTCCACCACTGTAGCCTTCGTCGCTGCCGGAGCAGGATTGGGTGTGGCCAAGCACGGCAATCGATCAGTAACCAGCAAATGCGGCAGCGCTGATTTAATGGAGGCACTTGGAATAAAAATTGCCCTTTCTCCGGAGCAAGTTGCCCAATGCGTTGACGAGGTGGGAATCGGGTTTTGCTTCGCCCCGGCCTTTCATCCTGCTATGAAATACGCCACACCGGTACGCCAGGAGATCGCCCTCCGAACAGTGTTCAACGTGCTGGGACCATTGGCCAATCCGGCCAGAGCCAAAAGGCAACTTATCGGAGTCTATAATGAAAATCTTACTGAGGTATTGGCTGATGTACTGCGCGCGCTCAAATCGGAACGGGCCTTTGTGGTACATGGAGCCGATGGACTCGATGAGCTTTCCACCACCGGCATCAATCGCGTTTCTGAGCTTAAAGATGGTCAGGTTTTCAGCTATAAGCTTGACCCCGAGGAACTGGGGCTGGCAAAAGTCAGACTCAAAGACCTGCTTGGAGGAACACTGGAAGAAAACGCTGGGATAACCCGGGAGATTCTCAATGGAGAAGGCGGTCCCAAAAGGGATATTGTGCTCCTGAATGCCGCAGCTATACTCGTTGCCGGAGGCAAAGCAGACAATCTCAAGGAAGGGTTGGACGTTGCCGCCAAATCGATAGACAGTGGAACGGCACTGAAGAAAATTGACGATCTGGCCAAAATGAGCCAGAGTTTTTGATTATTAATGTGGCAATTAAAGACGAACCATGAAACAGTCTTATGTCATTCCCGTGAAAACGGGAATCCAGAGGGGAGTGGGGGAATAGATTCCGGCTCAGAGGCCGAAATGACATATCATATTTAGTTGCCGGTGTAATAGAAATGATACTTGATGAAATTGTTGCCACTACCTTGAAGCTGCTCGAAAAGCGGAAGGCGGAACGGCCTTTGGCGCTGCTGGATCGCGACTGCATGAATCAGAAGCCTCCCCGGGACACCGTTACAGCTTTGAGCCAACCCGGTATCAGCCTGATCGCTGAAATCAAACGGGCATCACCTTCCAAGGGACTGCTAGCTCCTGATCTGGACGCAGTGTCGATGGCACAAACCTACGAGAAGAGTGGCGCATCTGCAATTTCTGTATTGACTGAGACTGAGTATTTCAAGGGCAGTCTCGCTGATCTTGAAGCTGTCCGTGAAGCTGTTAAAGTGCCGGTTTTACGCAAGGACTTCATAGTCGATTCTTATCAGGTATGGGAAGCCAGGGCCAGTGGCGCTGATATGGTATTGTTGATCGCGGCAGCTTTGCCAATGGGTGATCTTACACGGCTTCATGAGGCGATAGTTGACTTGGCAATGACCCCTCTGATCGAAGTTCATAATCGCCAGGAACTGGAACAAGTACTGGAGATTGATCCAAAAGTGATTGGTATCAACAATCGCAATCTGGCTGATTTCAGTGTAAGTCTCCAAACAACACTGGAGCTTCGTTCGTTAATCCCAAATAACAAAATAGTTGTAAGTGAAAGCGGTATTCACACCAGAGAAGACATCAAACTACTCGAAGACGCAGGGGTGGATGCTATTCTGGTCGGTGAGGTACTGGTGAAGAGTCCCGACCCGGCAGCAAAGATCAGAGAATTGCTCATGTAGGGGTTCAAAATTTTGAACCCCTACACAAATAATCAGCCAAACCTTTTTTGCGAACGCGGCAGTTAGCGGTTTAAAATTATGGTTAAAGTGAAAACTTGCGGAATCACCAACTTGAAAGACGCCCTAGCGGCAGCTAGTTTGGGTGCTGATATGCTGGGATTTATTTTCGCCAAAAGCCCCCGAAAGGTTGAGCCTGAAACAGTGAGAGAGATAGTGACCAATCTGCCATCATCGATAATCAAAGTCGGGGTTTTTATGGATCAGGATATTAGCGAGGTCAAAGAGATAGTTACATTTTGTGGTCTGGATATGGCACAGCTTCACGGCGGTGAAAACCCGGAGTTTTGCGAATCTCTGCCTGTCAGAATAATCAAATCATTCACACCACAGACTTTGCCGGAAATGAACGAAATCAGGAACTACAAAGTAGAATTATTGATGCTGGATAAGCAGAAAGGTGTAGACACTTCGCCGGAAGAACTCTGGCCAATCGCCAGAGAGATGACACAATATGGGCAAGTCATACTGGCAGGCTCTCTGACTCCAGAAAACGTTGCTGAGGCAATCAAAACAGCTCAGCCCTATGCAGTGGATATCGCCAGTGGAGTAGAGCGGGAACCGGGTAAAAAGGACCATCAAAAATTAGAAGCCTTCATTCGTAATTGTAAAGGCTCAAAATTTTGAACCCTTACCGAGACAGCACAGTGAAATACGATCCTGATAAACACCACCGCAGGTCCATCCGATTGAAAGAATATGATTATTCTCAATCAGGGGCATATTTTGTGACGATTTGCACAAAGAATCGTGAATTGTTAT
>CAZJQZ010000205.1:0-2952 GCA_964548045.1 uncultured Dehalococcoidia bacterium
AGCTTTCAATATGAGGCTTTCTATTCGGGCAATAATCATAAAATCATCAGTAACCTGCGCCTTTTTGCCCACGCTTATCTTGGTTGAGAAATCTTCAATACTATCCTGAGTTTGCTCTACCTCTGTGCCAAATAAGGAGTTCTGCTTAAATCCAATCTTGTCTTCTATGATAACAGCCGAGATACCTTCTCTTTCCAGCGTCCTGACCATAAATCGAAAATGTTCAGCAAATCCACCGGAATCTCCATCAAATATAACAGGTTTTGTTGTAACTTCTAGTATATCGTTGAGCGTATTCATTCGGGATGTCAAATCAACAAAACCAATATCAGGTTTACCTTTCGCTGTGGAGTCGGTCAAGCTGCTTAGCCATATCCCATCGAATTCCAGTTCTGTATCATCTTTGGTTACTGTTGTATTTTCTATGATGAGCCCTGTAAGGCCATTATGAGCTTCCAGCACTCTAACTAAGTCTTTTGCTCCCAATAACCTTCTTAGTTTAGCAAGTCTTATTCCTGGGGTTGTCCCGATTTCCCTCAACTCGACATTCAGTTTTGTTGAAGACACTCCCGGAGTGTATTTTGGTTCGATCAATTTTCCGTTCCACTCTTGAAGTGTATCAAGCACCCTTTGCCGGGTTTCTCTCTGCACACCGGTTTGCCAGTCGTCGCCGTGAACCACAATATGCGGCCGAACTTTTTTCAGATTTGGCACGTAGTCCAAGGTTTCCTGAGGAATGACCTCATCAACACCCTTGATGTTCTCAACAATTGTTTTCCGCTGATAATATGAAAGAAAAGGCAACCGCTTATAACTCGCGATAGCATTATCGGTCAGCAATCCGACTACTACACGTCCATGCTTTCTTGCTTCATTTATGATATTGAGATGCCCTGGATGAATCAGATCAGCACTCATTGCTACATATACTATTTTCATTTGCCCCCCATTCGGCTATTATGGCAAAGCTAATATCGGACATCAATTAACAGCCATTGTTTACCTTGTGATTCTTCTTAATACATCCCACAATAGATATCATTATGCCTGCCAGCACAAATATCCAAATCAAAACATTCGATGGCTCTATTTCGTGCATTTAATCCCATCTGAATCGCTTTCTCCGGCTGATCTAACAAACGCAAAACTGCTACCGCAACAGCTTTCGAGTCACGGGGGGGCACGACAATACCCGTTTCTCCATCTACTACCAACTCAGGAACACCCCCCACGTTGGTAGCCACGATTGGCTTGGCGCATGCCATGGCCTCAAGAACAACAATGGGAGCAGCCTCGTGAATCGAGGATAATACGAAAACATCCATTAAATTCAGTATCTCACATATGTCGGTTCGGTGTCCGGTGAAAATGACATCCTCTTCCAAATCAAGATCGGTTAGCAGTGAACGAATATTTTGCCAGTACCTCTCATGTGTTGCCAGTTTTTCCCCTACTACTAGGAACTTGACGTTTTCGATTTCCTGTTTTATGAGTCTGGCTGCCTGTAAGAAGTATTCGTAACCCTTAAACGGATTGATGTTTCCCACAATACCGACTACTTTTTCTTCCGGCTGTATCCTCAGTTCGTGCCGGTATTTGGTGGCTGTTATCTCATCTGGATAGAAACGACTTGTATCGACAGGGGGGTAGAGAACTTCCATCTTCTCAGCAGCATTATTTTTCCCGTAATAACATTCCTCTACTGCAGTCGACGCGACTACCACTTTATCTGGCAATACCCGAAATAGCACCAGTAATGTCAATTTCAGCAATTTGGGATTACGAACATCATTCAAATGCCACAAGAGTTTTGCCCTAGAAAACTTCGCAGCCAGTGATACCTGTATGTTCAATCCCCCGTTAACGTGCACAATATCCACATGATACTTGCGAATCAGTTTCGCAATGGTAAACATGCAGGGGAAGAAGTACCAGAGCCAGTAAATTATGCCTGGCAGATTGGAAGGATTAGGCAGCCTTCTGAAACTGCGTAACTGAAAGAAGGTAATACCTGCATCATTCAGCATTTCGGGAAAGGCATTGTCACCGCAAGGCATAACCACTACGGTGTTGATGTCTTTTCCTTTTAATCGTTTTGCTACCTGTAGAACCCTGTGTTGCGGTCCTCCGAAGCGCTCATCCGGAACGGCATTCAATACAGTGATTTCGCGTTCCTCGTGTTGATCTTTCATTGTCAGATCTTTCTAGCCTCAACAACTATTACCCAGCAAAGACGATCAAATAACGGGATTTTTTCAAAAACTCTCTCTGAAAACTTTATTAGTGAACATGCAGGCTTCCAAATAGGCCAATCCATTTTGGTTTTCCTCAGCAGTTGGGATACTCCAAAACTATAGGGAAAAAGGTAACCAAATTGAACAAGGCTCCACTGTCTTTGATTTAGGGACCTCTTCAGTTTCCCGGGGGCAAACGGTTCTTCATCGGGAGTCTGAGTATCAACCGGCATGACCTTTCTGGCCATCGCAGCGAGAGGATTATATTTGTTCGGCTCCATGAGGAGCAATGAACCTCCCGGAGAGAGAACACGATGGCATTCGGCAAGTCCCCTCTCGGGGTTGAGATGATGCAGTATGGCCATGCCAACAACCATGTCAAAAGACCCATCGCCAAATGGCAAATTCGTGCAATCACCAATTGTGAACTGGGATTTATCAGAAGCTGATCCGGAGGCACTCTTAATGAGCGAACTGCTGGTATCGATACCTGTGACCCGGTATCCATTTGAATCAAGTACCCGGCTTACCCATCCACTGCCGCAACCGAAATCAAGAATCCTCCCGGGGCTCACTTTGCCAGCCAGTTTCAAGATCAGTTCGATTTCTCTACTGCGGATGGTTTTGGGGAATATAACTCGATCCCAAATGTCGGTTTCTCCGCTTTCAGGTGAGATCCTGATACTATCGAATATCTCGATCTCTCGTTTCAAACTCA
>CAZJQZ010000206.1:0-2932 GCA_964548045.1 uncultured Dehalococcoidia bacterium
CGATGGGAAATCGACAGTTTGAAGATTGGGCCAAACTTCGCCTTCACTCACATCAAGTGCCTTTGCAATCCTCTGTCGAAGGTCAGGTTGCGGCATGAAGCCGTACTTCTCAATTGACAAAAGCTTAGATTGAGAGCAACCCGCCTTAACCGATACTTCCATTTGAGCAAGCCCTTTCTTTTTTCGAATCTCAAGAATATGGTTTTTCGAAATCATTTTGTACCTCCCTTGTTTTATTTCCTTCACATTGATATACTGCCCGGAAGGGACATGAAAGGATTAAACGGCATATTTGAAGAAATAACGAACAGAAGAAATCTTCTCCACAGTTTTGTGAACGATAGGAAGATATGTATTCCCGATGGTGAATTGTTTTATAAGCCAACTCCTGATGCCGAGTCCTATCAAAATCTGACGGCGGAAGATTTCAATTCCCAATTCAGAGAGGATTTCTTGAAGCCACAAGAGTGGAGCCGTCTCACCATTCGTCTCAAACCCGATGCTGACATACCTTCAGGTTACGAAATAAATGAGCTATTGGAATATGAGTTTGGCGGCGGTTACTATCGAGCAGATATCCTTTTTGAGTTGGGGTATCCTAACCTCGAACAATCCGATAGATGGCTTTATCTTTATGTAGAGCATCGCAAAGAACCAGAGCTACCTTTCAAATATATGAAAGGAAATCAGGAATGGACCTACCCTGGGGGATTCCCAATTGAAGACAAAGAACTTGAGGGCTTTCTCATAAGCACTCATCCGTATACAAGATGGAAGCAGGATGTGAAGAAAACTCGACCGAGGGCGAAGGCATCCAAAACAAGGGCGGAATGCGGGGGAGATGGAGTTTGCTGTACTGAAGAAGGTTACTTCACCACTTCGATAATACTGATTGATGAAAACACCTCGAATGAAAAAATCTGGCTTCAATTTTTAATCCATGCTTTAAGTCAGGGATACTTTGGGGATGCAAATGGAGACGGCTATGAGGAAGCTTATAGTGAAATCGGTGGTCTTTTGGGGATGACAGGCACAGATTCTTCTGACTCCCAGAGTGAACTCTTGGCTAACCTCACAGAGCACTTTAGAAAGAAAAGAATTTTTGCCCCCTATGTCCCACAGTCAACCGGTGCTTACTTAAAACAAATCATGAATGGTTACCGCAAGAAAATTATGCGAAAGGAGTCCGGTGGTCTGAGGGGTAAGAGAACATCCGCTGATGTAGGGAAAAATGATAAGGCCATAGCCAAGCTTGAAGGAGAAGACGAAGACTCCCCACTGATAATTGATAAAGGAATCTCTCGGAAAAGTGACCAATCCGGCGAGTCGCATAAGGAGTCCAGTAGCCTAGAAGAATCTTTTCGTTATCCGCCTGGCAGCGTCCCAGCGGTCGCCCTTGAAACCGGTATTCTTGAGCGCACAATATACCGATACATTCAGCAAGGAAGAATTCAGGCAGATAGAGAAACCTCGAAAGATGGCGAAGAATTCCTTACCTTGAGTTCTGGAGCCATAAATGAACTCAACGAGATTAAAAGAAAGAAGGAAGTTCGAAAGCTTATCTCTAAGGTTGCTCAGGACAAAGGCAAATCAAAAGAAGCGGTTAAGAAATGGCTTCAACGTAATCGTGGTTTATCTGAAGCGGAATTCAACAATAAGCTGTGTAAATGGTTAGGATTAAATGAGGAAGCCTATAAAGCGGAGGCCCGGAAATGAGAGGGCATGTCTATAAACGCAGCTCAAATTCCTGGACTGTTAAGGTTCCCCTTGGGAAAGACCCGGTTACTGGCAGGCATCATTCACAATATGAAACTGTGAAGGGAAACAAGAAAGCCGCCGAACAACGCCTCTCTGAAATGCTTCACGAGATCGACACCGGGACATTCATGAAACCCGGCAAGACCTCTGTCGCCGACTTTCTCAAGCAATGGCTGACTGACTACGCAAAGCCCAATGTATCCCGCCGAACCTTCGAACGATACTCTGGAATAGTGGATAAGTATTTTATACCGGAATTTGGAAGCATCACCCTGACACAACTTAAACCCGGACACCTGCAAAGGTTCTATAGCACACTGACTGAAAACGGCCTTTCAGCCGCAACTGTTCACTATTGCCATAGCGTGATACACAAAGCACTCAAAACGGCCCTGAAATGGGGACTGGTTAACCGTAACGCCGCCGATGGTGTAGACGTTCCCCGGATTCGGAAAACTGAAATGCAAATCTGGGATGAAAGCGAAGTCACCCAATTCATTGAAGCCACCAAAGACAGCCAGTATTATGCTCTATTCCATGCCTTCCTGTTCACCGGTATGAGAAGATCGGAAGCCCTGGCCCTTCGCTGGCAGGATGTGGATTTCATATTCAGCCAGCTTTATATCAGTCGAACTCTACACCATTTGAAAGACGGTTCCTATGTATTCTCTCAACCGAAGTCGGCCCGGAGTCGGCGAACGATAGCACTTTCCCCGGACGCTATTCAGGTATTGAGAGATCACCGGGAAGATCAAGAAAAGTTGAGGGAAGCCCTGGGGCAATCCCTGACAGATGAAGCCCTGGTATTTTGTAATGAGGAAGGGAAACCCTGGCGGCCCAATACCATCACCAGAGCATGGCAAACTCTGGCCAAAAGAGCAGGCGTCAAAGTTATCAGATTGCATGATGCAAGGCATACCCATGCCAGCTTGATGCTCAAGGCAGGGATTCACCCGAAAGTGGTTCAGGAACGATTAGGCCACGCCTCAATTCAGATGACACTTGATACATATAGCCATGTGTCCCCCGGAATCCAGCAAGCGGCGAATGAACTCGCCGCTCACGCCCGAATTGATGACGTTCGTCGTCGGCAAGTCTTCCTCGGCGCCGAGCAGGATGCGGATCACGTCCTCGAACTGTGCTTCCTCGGGCGCGATCTTGCGCGGGATGCTTG
>CAZJQZ010000207.1:0-1583 GCA_964548045.1 uncultured Dehalococcoidia bacterium
ATCCCCCAGAATTCCCGCCTTCCCGCACGCCATAAACCGGGAAGTGTGGGTCGCCCCACGGCTGGCGCCTGAGGCGATGAGTCACCATGCCCAGGTTGATATCATGGGCCACCAACCGCGAAATCACCTCCGCCGAAGCGGCAGTACATGCCGCACCCGATCAGCGAAGCCCGATGTTTTTTGTTGGCGGTTACTATAACGACAAACTGATTCGCACCACCGATGGCTGGAGAATCACCGAACGGATCGAGGATTTGGCATGGAATTACGGGGAGTTTCCCGGCGAAATTGAGTTGCCCAAATAGCGGGTAAGCTGGAAACGGGATAGGATTCCGAAACGTTCAGGAAAGTCTGAGGTTGTTGAGGATGACGTTATTTTTGGTAATGGTTGTCAAAGCCCAGAAACCGTTTCCGGGCTTTTCTCTGGCAGGTGCTGCGAGCACCCCGTTTTCCATACCGTAACTGAGCCGGGGCAAGAGTTCTTCTTCGATAAACATTGGCACCCCTGCGCTGAGAGCAATATTCAGCGCATCAGAGGGGCGGCAATCAAGTTCCAATTTTACCCCTTTTACATCTAAAATCAGTTTGGCGTAGAAGAGAGTATCTTTAAAGTCGCTGATGATAATGGAATCGATTCTTCCTCCCAGTTGAGCAATGATCGATACGTACAAATCGTGCGTAAGTGGAGTAAGAGAGTTGCCTGCCTGCATTCTGATAGTAAGGGCATCGAACTCCGCCTGTCCGATGGCGAAAGGCAGAAACATGGCTTCTCTTTGAGCTTCGATCCGCAGGATCACTATCTTCTCGAAGGTCTCAGGATGTACTCGCAAACTGTCGATCGTCACCGTGATATGGGACATGGATTTCTCCTTAAGAGAAAAATGAATTCTCTATATGCAAGTTTAGCGCACGGTTTCGGGGAAAGTCAGGATGTATCGGGTAATATTTCGGTAAATGGCGGTAAATTTTTGCCTGAACCGGAGTGCCCAATGACACCTGCGAGGAATCGCGAGGCAATCATTTTGCACCTTGCATGGGGGTGATATGTGCAAAAGCAGAAACCGTTTGTGTCATTCCCATGAAGATGGGAACCTATGGGAGAGGGGACGTGGATTCCGGGTCAAGCCGCGCCTTCCATTAGTACTATGTACGGCGGGCAGGCCCGGAATGACATGACAAGTGCGTTTTTACACAAGTCAATTAAAGGAACTTCTGATTATCCCCCTTTTGTAAAGGGGGAAACAGGGGGATTGAAGCTGAGGGACACCCCAAGACCCCCGAAGTCACCTCTTGATCAGAGTTTCCTAAAGTGATTTCAGAATTTCTTCGGCTCTATCCAGATCATCCGGCTTGAGAACCACCATCGCCTGATCCGTGGCTGGATCGGTGTAAGCATAGAAATACTTCAGATTGACCCCGGAATCGGAAAGGGGCCTCACCACATTGTTCAGCAATCCACCGGAAACATCGGGCATAGAGTAACTGAGGATAGTATCAATCCGGGTGGTGAATCCAGCCTCCCGCAGCGATTCCTGGCTTTTTTCTGCATGAGGAAGAATCATTCGGACAATGCCAAATTCGCC
>CAZJQZ010000207.1:1593-2914 GCA_964548045.1 uncultured Dehalococcoidia bacterium
CACTCTCGCTGATTGAAAGGGCACGGATATTGATCTGCGCTTCTTCAAGGGCTTCAAGAATTGCCACCAGTCGGCCGGGATGGTTTTCCACAAAAACAGAAATTTGTTCTACTCTCATCATTACCCTCCTGTGAACGCTAAAGCTCGCTTCGATCAAAAACCCGCTTCGCCTTGCCCTCGGTTCGAGCAATTGTCCGAGGCTCCACCAGCTTGATCTTGGCGGCAATCGCCAGCACGCTGTCCATCTCCGCCCGAAGTTTCGCCTCCAGACCTTCCATCTTGGACATCTCATCGGAGAATATATCCTCGGAGACTTCAACCCATATTTCAATGGTATCGGATTTAAACCCTTCCTGCCGGTCCACCACGATCATGTAATGGGGCTCTACTCCCTCAACATCAAGTAGTACACTCTCAATCTGAGACGGGAACACATTCACTCCCTTGACCACCAGCATATCATCGGTACGCCCGGTAATGCGACTCATTCGGACATGCGTTCTGCCACATTCACAGGGTTCGGGATTGAGGCTGGTAATGTCCTTGGTTCTGAAGCGTATGACCGGCTGTGCTTGCTTGGTCAGGGTTGTCAGAACCAACTCACCCGTCTCTCCGTAAGGCAACGGCTCCCCGGTATTCGGATTGATGATCTCAGCCAAGAAATGATCTTCCGCAATATGCATGCCACACTGATAAGGACATTCAGTGGAAACACCAGGCCCGATGATTTCAGTCAGTCCATAAATGTTAATGGCTGAGATGCCCATTTTACCCTCGATATCATCCCGCATTTGATCAGACCAGGGTTCAGCACCGAGTACTCCCACGCGCAACTTTGATTCGCGCAGGTCAACGCCCATCTCCAGAGCAGTTTCGTTCAGGATAAGCGCATAGGAAGGAGTGCAGGTAATAACTGTGGTTCCCAAGTCCTGCATCAGCAGTATTTGCCGCTTGGTATTGCCGCCGCTAGTTGGGATGACCGCAGCGCCAAGGCATTCAGCGCCGTAGTGAAATCCAAGCCCTCCGGTGAAAAGACCGTAGCCATAAGAATTCTGCAGCACATCATCTTTGGTCACACCTGCCGTAGCCAGTGTACGTGCCATCACCTCCGACCAGATATCAATGTCTTTTTGAGTGTAAGGAGCAATGACTGGTTTGCCGGTAGTACCGCTGGAAGAGTGAAAGCGAACCACTTTATCCATTGGCACAGCCAGCAGCCCAAACGGATAATTATCTCGGAAATCCAGCTTGCTGGTGAAAGGCAGTTTGGCAATATCTTTCAGCGACTGAATATCATCGGGTTTGACGCCCATTTCTTTGT
>CAZJQZ010000208.1:0-2858 GCA_964548045.1 uncultured Dehalococcoidia bacterium
CGCCAAGGGCCAGGAGCATTCCCACAATGCGCCGGCATTTCTCGCACCTGCCGCACGGTCGGACGCGGTCGATATCTTTGTGGGCGGCGTGGCATGAGACCTGGTGTCTTTGGAGTTCTTGATAACGATCCGTCAGTATTTTCTCGATGAGTAGCTCGGAAAGGGGACGTAAAATCGAAAACTGGTTGACCCCCCAGCGCTTGTGATGAAAATAGAGGGTCAAAGCATCGTCAAAATAGCGGCTCTGGTCGTAAAGGCCATCATAGTGGGTGATACCCTTATGAGATACTTTGCGTGTGGTGTCGAACTCATCACCAATAACCATTCGGCTGATTCCTCTTTTTTTGAGCAGCGGAAGAGCACCAAAAAGAAAGACCGCAACCGTCCAGAGTCGGATCGGATATTCATCGGATCGCAATTTCTTAAAATCCTTGCGGACAAAAGGGAGGTGCCTTAACATCCAGGTAAAGACCCTGTCAGCATTTGTCCATACGCGCGCTGTGTTGCTCTCATTTTCGTGAAAATGGCGATAGGCATTCAGCGCAGTAAACCAGTGTCTACCGGACTCATTAATGAAAACAGGGTGGACCTCACATCCGATCTCCTTTAACAGAGCAAAACTCAGTAGGCTATCCTTGCCCCCGCTGGAGAGCACTGCATATCGTGAATTCTCTATGTTCCAACTATCAGCCTTATCTTCCTTCTTTAAAGATTCCGGCTCAGCGCCAGAGTCCATATCAGGAAATAAAATTTTAGCTCTAAGATAGGTCTTTAGCTTTATGGGCTGGAGCTCGGTAGCAATTCCGGTGAGAAAGGGGTTAGGTTCCAGAAATTTTTTCACGAATATCTCGCGGGCCGTGTTTTTTGCCATTTCCTCGATGAATCGTCTGTCATGGGTGTCAAATTGACCTCGGAAAACGATCTCTTCACAAAAAAGCCCGTAATTTAGGGCAACCTGGGCAGAAATCATGTTTCCCAGGTTGACAGAAGCACGCTCATCCGGGATAAAGACATCTTCTTCAAACCGGTAGGCCAGATCAAATGTGTCATCCGTATGATTGCCGATCACCCTATATGGGGCGTTAATCCGGCGTCGGTCCAAACGAACAGGCCCAACCTCGAGGCGTTGAATGACTTCCAGCTCCTTAAGTGAGTCATTCTCCAAGCTGGAAAAACGATCTGTTTCCCTATTATGGGTTGGTTTCGTTTTGTCTGATATGGGAACTCTGTCTTCCATCTAATTTGAACCTTTCAGCGTTTCAGAAGTGGGATGAGGGCTTCAACGATCTGACCGCCTCCATTTAAGAGGACTTCAACGGAGGGCAAGCCGGTTGCCTTTGAAATGGCGGAACAGGCATTGGGAATTTCTTCCGAAATCATATTTTCGCTGTTTACAGTGACAGCAACAACCGGCTTCCCGGAGATGAGCTCGACTGCCTGGATCTGTTTTTCGACCGGATGGATGGGATACCCCGGAAAACCATCATAGTCCTTCCTGGCTGGGGCATGTTGAAGTATGACCACATCAGGTCTGCCTGCAGCAAGAATCTCGAAACCTCCTGGATAGGCAGGATTCATCAAACTCCCCTGTCCCTCAATAATAATTATATCAGGGCGTGCCTCTATCCAGGCAGTCCAAACAGCATGTTCAATTTCTCCGGAAACAAAATCATTGATAAGGGAATCGAGGATGATGCCGTATTTCACGCCCTGCATCCATGCGGTCTGTCCTGTTCCAATCATCTCGGCGCTGTAGCCTTCGGCTTGTAAGGCATCACGTAAGATCCAGGCAGTCGTCCGTTTTCCTACGGCAGAATCGGTTCCAAGGACGGCAACCTTTAACGACGTTACCTCTTCAATTTTTCCTTCGAAGAAATGGAGCTCCTTTCGCGGTGGGGTCTTTCTCACATCGCGGATTTGGACACCATTGGCTAAAGCCAGGTCAGCGATCTCAATGTCCTCGCTGAGAAAATCGTGGAGACCTGAATCCACATTAAGCCCAGAGCGAATGGCTTCAATGACATCACGGCGGGCTTCCTTACTGAGACGGCCACCGTCAGGAGCCAATCCAATAACAAGATGCGTGGGATTAATTCCATTAGAGCGGGCAGCCGCCAATGTTTCTTGGATATCTCTGTATATGGGGATGCCCTTCGGTGTCCCGTCCAGGACAGAACCTGCATCCTCGCCCATATGGCATGAATCAATTATGGATACGACATGGTAACGATTCGTTCGGCGCACAAGACCATGAGCCGTTTTTCCATTGGGGGTCCCAAACGCCCCCTCGCAGTAGACAATGGCGTTTCCTTCTGGAAGAGAGTTCACGTTTTCCTCCCCGTAAGAATGACGACGTATCGATCTCCCGGCAGGGATTCTTTGCGGTGCCGATCCAGCAGTACGATCAAGCCTGCTGTAGATGCAGGAAGAACACTCAACCCTTCCTTCTCGCGGAGCAAGCGTGAATAGGAAAGCATGGCTTTGTCAGTAGCGTTTGATGCCCAACCGTTCGTGGATCGAACTGCTACCAACGCGTGATCACCATCGATAGAATGCCAGTTAATCAGTGGTTCATTGACTGCCGTTTCTCGAATCCGCCTGGGCTCAAGATCTTCGCAGTGAGAAGCATTCTTCATGAATGCGCTGACAATGGGGTTTTTTCGGTGGGAGGATCCGGCTATCATCCGGGGGATTTTGGATGTTTTTCCTCGGCGGTAAAGACTTAGAAAGCCTCTGTAGATCCCGGCAAGAGTCGTTCCATTAGAGACGGGAACCGCCACCACTGCGGGCGCATCCCGAAGCTCATCGTAAATTTCATAGGCAATCCCACCATAGGCCTTCAACTGCAAAGCGGTGTT
>CAZJQZ010000209.1:0-2852 GCA_964548045.1 uncultured Dehalococcoidia bacterium
GTCGACCGCATCTCCAAGGGCGATATCCCGCCCGAGATCACCGATACCTACAACGGCGATTTCAACGAGATCAAGAACAACCTCAACAATCTGATAAAAGCACTTAACCAGATAGCCACGGCTGCACAGCAAATTGCTGATGGTGACTTGACCGTCAATTTAGAGATAAGATCGCAACAAGATGAACTAATGAAAGCCCTGAGCACAATGGTTAAGAACACAGCAGAACTGATCGGCCAGATTCAGGAAAATGCCAATATCATGGCCGAATCCTCCGATCAGATGAACTCGGCAGCCAACCAGGCCGGAGCGGCTTCGCAGCAGGTGGCCACCACCAGCCAGCAGATCGCCAAGGGGGCAGGAGATCAGGCCACAATGCTTCAGACATCAGTGAGTTCGATACAGCAACTGGAGGGAGTGGTAGACCAGGTAGCCAAGGGATCGCAGGAGCAATCAGAGGGAATTGGCAACGCCACCACGGCGGTAAACCAGGTTTCCGCGGCCGCCCAGCAGGTTGCCCAGAATTCTCAGGCAGCTTCCGATGGTTCCAGAACTGCCGCCGAACTGGCTAACAGCGGGGCCGATAAGACCAATCAAACTGTCGCAGGAATGAATAAGATCACTGCCAAAGTTGATGTTGCTTCAGGAAAGGTAAATGAACTGGGCAGGGCATCGGAAGAGATCGGTAAGATCGTAGCTACCATCGATGACATCGCCGCCCAGACCAATCTGCTGGCCCTCAACGCCGCCATCGAGGCGGCCCGTGCCGGTGAGCACGGCCGGGGGTTCGCGGTGGTATCCGATGAAGTCAGGAAGCTGGCCGAACGCACTGTCGATGCCACCAAGGAGATCGCCGACCTGGTCAACAATGTGCAGGCCGGTGTAGGTGACGCTGTCAAGGCGATGGATGAAGGTACCAACGAGGTCAAAGAAGGCTTTACACTGGCCAGCGAAGCCGGGGATGCGCTGAATGAAATCCTGAAAGCATCCCAAGAGGTCAGCGACCAGATCAGCCAGATTTCTGCGGCTGCTCAAGAGATGAACGCCAACGCCGAGGAACTGGTAACCATTATTGATAGTGTCGGTGCTGTGACTGAGGAGAACACTGCTGCCGCGCAGCAGATGACCGCCAGCAGCCAGGAAGTGGGTAAAGCTGTTGAATCCGCCGCCAGTATAGCAGAGCAGAGCAGCGCGGGAACCGAACAGATGTCCGCTGCAGCCGAAGAGATGGGAGGCCAGGTACAGGAGATCGTGGCTTCCTCCGGTTCACTCAAGCAAATGGCCGAGGAACTAAAGCAGGCGGCAGGCCAGTTCAGGATCAGTAACGGGCAGAGTGCAGTCAAAACGGCGGGCTAGTCGGGGAGCGACATTACAGACGGCTTCTCAACAGTCTGATATATGACCTGAAATCGTGAGGGGGTACGGGCGAAAACACCCGTACCCCCGGTAGGAGTCACGGAGTAGGGGCACATTGCGATGTGCCCTTGGGGATGGTGGAAACACTGAAACCCAGACCCTGAAAACTTTTAAAACTAACAACTTAAGGAACCTCAAAGGAGACGGATTGCAATGAGCGCTAACGTAAATACGATATCAAATGATCTGGAACAACTGGTCGTCTTTAGCCTAGCCGAAGAAGCCTACGGCGTGGATATCGGCAAGGTCAACGGTATTGAGCGGATGCAGGCAATCACCAAAGTACCCCGGACCAGTGATTCCGTGGAAGGTGTAATCAACCTGCGTGGGGAGGTAATCCCGGTAGTGGATATCAGGAAGGTCTTCCGCCTGCCCGCAACCGAAGTGACCAAGGACACACGCATCGTGGTGGTGGATATCAACAGCCAGCAGGTTGGCTGCCTGGTAGACGCCGTCACAGAAGTGCTGCGAATCTCATCCGACTCGGTGGAGCCGCCATCATCCATGATTACCTCATCGGGCTCCGATTACCTGCTGGGCATTGTCAAGCTGGAGGGCCGGATGATTATCCTACTCGATTTAGACAAGGTCATAGCGCTGGATGGATTAATGATGGCAATAGAGGAAATAGATTTGGAGTCGATGTGGCAGGCATCAAATAACCTCGAGGAGAAAGTTGCCTCAGAACCCAGGGCAAGCGCCAAACCGAAAACCGGGAAAAAATCGAAAGCAAAAAAGAGCAAAAAAGCTGTGGCTGTCTGACGAGTCGTTAGCCGATAGTCGTCATTCGAGGGTCGGGGGATTCGGGAACGCAGGGGCAGACCTATGGGCCTGCCTCGGGAGAGGATCGTAGAGACATCCCTGTGGAATGTATAAGGAATAAAAAAATGGCTTTTACTTATTTTTTTAGAGACATGCAGACCCTAGAACTGATCCGCGATCTGGTGCTGCCCACATTGCGGACGCGCAAGTATATAGATATATGGGACGCCGGCTGTGCCATGGGGCCCGAACCGTATTCTATAGCCATTATCCTGCGGGAGAACATGGGTCAGTTCCTTTTCAGGAATGTCAGGATATTTGCCTCGGATATCGAAGAACACGGTTCCTTTGGCGATATCATCCGTGAAGGCATATACGAGGAGGAAGAAGTCAAGAGAATCCCGAGAGAGATATTCAACAAATATTTCGAGCCAAGCGATCAGCAGGGGCAATTCCAGATTAGCGCGGAAATCCGAA
This sequence comes from uncultured Dehalococcoidia bacterium, assembly GCA_964548045.1. Lineage (GTDB taxonomy): Bacteria > Chloroflexota > Dehalococcoidia > SZUA-161 > SpSt-899 > JBGLNL01. The sequence goes on from CAZJQZ010000209.1 coordinate 2,656, forward strand.
GGAGCGTTCGGTACCAGAAGCATAACCTGCTTTCGCTCAAACCCATACGAGAGGGGTTCGGCCTTATCGTGTGCAAAAATGTACTTCTGCACTTTAGTGAACCGGAACGGGTCAAGGTTATCAAGATGTACCACCAGGTGCTGGGAGATGGCGGGTTCTTAGTCACTGAACAAACTCAGAAAATGCCTTCAAAGGCC
>CAZJQZ010000210.1:0-2850 GCA_964548045.1 uncultured Dehalococcoidia bacterium
ACTTCCTTATTCTGATCATTAATACTACGATAATAGGCATCCATGAATTCATCCGGGGGTACACCAAGGGCATTGGCGATAGCGCTTCCCCAGCGAGCAAAGTCAGCCAGTCTTGGCAAGTTTTTTAATTCCATGTCTGGAAATACCCTTATGGCTTCAGCCAGGGTATTAAAAATGCCCCCCAGTATCCTGGGCTTGTCACGTTCAAAATCTTCATATAGTTGCCTTTCCTCTTTTCTGGAATCCGGATCGAGCCGCTCGAACTCCAGTAGTATGCAACGATCCAGTAAATCCGGCTTCGTGGCCACTACATTGATGCCGGTTATGGTTATGGGACGTTTCAATTTGTAGATAATTGAGTCATCATCAGTGAATAGTTCCCGCTTGCTGAAACCAGCCCCTGATACCAGTCGGCATAGTATATCTGAAAGCCACTCGGGTATGGCACTGAGGTTGTCAAAAAACATATGCCAGTGCTGGCTGGCCATCCGTGCCATTTCATTCTGATCGGTCGGGATCTTCAGTATCTCCTCATGGGATGGGTCCAGCAATCGGGCCTTCAACCTCATGCCGGTTGTTTTGGCGGCGCCCTGCCCCCCGTAGGGGTGGATTATGGGGTGAGATATATCAGGAATGAAGCTTGAAATGACATCTACTAAAAATAGAAGCCTGTTTTCCTGTCTCCTTATATTCACATAGTCAAGCAAATCCCATGCGCTTCCACCTGATACTGGTTCAACTTGAGGCATTTGATGCGTAAAGCGCTGGAACAATATCGGTGGTCTGTTGGTTATTTCCCATCCGTCACCGGTAATCTTAATAGCTCTCCATTTTGAGTCAGCCATATCGAAGTAAAGCGCATTCTCATGCCAGGCCACCCGGTTATTCAATTCGTATTCCGGGCCATTGAAAAGAGCTCGACCTTCCAGAATCCCCTGTGCAGAATTGAGAGCATCTGAATTGGGGACTTTACCTTCAGATTCATGCATCAAAAGGCCGATCATCTGCTTGGTGACCTTAGACCGAATGCGGTATATCTCGTGGTGATCGTCTCTCCATATACGGATAAATGTCGTGCCCATTGGGTTGTGAAAAAGGTCCACCTCTTTTTCGTCTATCAGTGTTATCAACCGCTCTGCCTGAGATTTTCTGGGCGCGTCAGTCTCAAACTCATCTAACTCACTTTCGCACAGAATTTCTTTACCTTGTTGTAAAGCGCTCAATAAGCGAGCCTCAATATCATCCCCGCGGAATTCTCTCGGGAAACGTTCCCGTACTATTTTTGTAAATTGCTGCCTGGACCTGGATTTGGACAGGTTTACCACATCCTCGTACAGCGCTCTGCCATCAGTATCCGCTACTGCCAGCGTTGCCTCGATGGTGCCGGCACTCCCGTTACGTTTAAAATTCGATGCCTCGATGCTCGTCATACTATCACCACCCTCTGATTCTTGCGTTTGGGTCTTCTGCCGGTCAGTTCCTTTAGCCTCTCGACATACACTCCAATCGGCTCGTTTTGTAGTGAAGCCTCGACGATGCTATCTGCCAGCCATTTGACCCTACGATGCTTGGACATATGCTTTATGCGGGAGTAACAGCCCTCAGCCTCGATAAGGGGCTCTGCAATTGCAGCCTGAATACCGATTTCCTCTATTCGGTGTTCCAGCGTTGAATACTGGACAGTGAGTGATTCATCCGTAATATTTCTGATGTGGTGGGCAATGTGCCGGATAGCCTCAGAGCCGGAACATTTTGCCCGGCGCATCCATATATGGGCAGCTTGTGCTATGAAATCATTGATTTCAAAAACACGATCGTTTGTGTACAGGTCACGCAATACAGAAAAGAGGCAACGGTTTGAAGGGATTCCGAAGTCCGTGTCCTTCAGAGAAGCTGATAATTGCAGCCCTTTAGATCGGTCCATTTGTGCGCATGTTAGCAAGTCGACTATCATCAGATTCTCTGCCTCGCTATCGATGCCCCACAACTCCATTTCACGCTCATCAAGAAATATGCTCATCGTCCTGCTCCTCATGTGGGAGTGGCCTGTTCTTGCTGGCAGCGAGCAGAGATTCAGACCACATGCGGCAAACCGATTGGCGCAGTTTGTCAGTATCAGTCGGCCCGATGATCTGAATCTTGTATTTCTGCTCGTTGCTATCCATAGAAATCAGCCTTCCAGATTTCTTATCCTTTTTTCGAAATGACGTTTTGCTTTGGAATCGGATTCAGAACGTGCCAATTTATCTTCATAGAATTGGAGTCCATCCGATATTAATCCCAGAGCTACGAGGATTCTTTTTTCTTCTGAAGGACATAGGGGAAGGTCTCTTTCAAATGCGGAAACATTTGCCTGAGAGACCGAAGCGATTCTTGCCAGATCAATTTGCCGCCACTTGCGGGCAATACGGATGATCCTGGCTTTAGTCCCGAGGGATAAATTAGTGGTGAAGTGTAGTGCCTCTTTGTATTGATTGTCCATACAAACAGGCTATCAGGTTTATCTTAAGAAAAGTTGATAATTTAGACGAATTTTCGTAGCTAATCTACGGTCACCTCATAATAATAGAGCGACACGTACAATCATTTTAGCTCTCCCAAAGCGTCATCAAATAATTTCAGTTCTCTTGAGAATGCTGAACTACTAACCATCTCTTTCGGGTTACTTTCCTGAATCTTACGTATCAATACATTTGACTTAACACCCAATATTTTGACTTGTACCCAACGCCATACCCATTTCTGCAGCGTTTCTTCACGAACGCATACATAACCTTTTTGTCTGAGCGTTTCTCTGGCTTCTTTTCTTACAGTTTCAAGTTGCTTTAGTGGATTTGAAACATACAGTTG
>CAZJQZ010000211.1:0-2815 GCA_964548045.1 uncultured Dehalococcoidia bacterium
GTCAGGGAACTGGTCCAGCTTGCCCTGGATCAGGGGGTATCCGCCAAACAGATTTTAGATGAAGGTCTGATGGGGGGTATGAGCATTGTGGGAGAGATGATGGAGCGTGAAGAAATAATGATCCCTGAGGTCCTGGCAGTAGCCCAATTTATGAGCAGTACTATCGATGAGATGCTCAAACCTTTACTGCTGGAAAAAGATATGAATCCCTATGGCACGGCCCTTTTTGCCACGGTGCAGGGGGATCTGCATGACATCGGAAAGAACTTGGTCATCATGATGTTGGAAGGCGCCGGGTTCCAAGTCATCGACCTGGGCATTGATGTGCCGCCGGAAGCAATTGTGGAAGCCATCCGGGAAAATAGTCCGAATATGCTGGGCTTGTCGGCACTCTTAACCACGACAATGCCGATGATCAAAACAACGATTGATAAATTGAAAGAGAGCGGTCTCAGAGATCAGATAAAAATAATGGTCGGCGGTGCGCCGGTCGACCAGGGGTTTGCCGACGAGGTCGGTGCGGATGGTTACGCCCCGGATGCGAGTACGGCCACCAATCTGGCCAGGGCGTTGGCTAACTGAAAGTCGATGGAATGCCGTTGGCAATATTAGACGTTTTCGAATCAATGATGGAGTAAAATCATGAGTCACGGAGGTTTGCCGGGAGGTCATTATCAGCCGCTTAGCCGGGAGCAGGTGGAGAGCCTGCACGAGGCGGCATTATCTGTTCTTGAAGAAACCGGGTTCTCATATGAGGCGGGATTGGGCGAGACTTTGCGGATGACAGAAAAGTTCGGTATGCGCATGGACCGGCAGCGTAACCGAATCTATTTTCCCCGAGATAAGATCATGGAACAAGTGAACAAAGCGCCCAATCGGGTCGTCTTGTACAGCCGGGATGGGAAAAATGATCTGCATCTGGAAGATGATCGCGTCTATTTAGGCACAGGGGGAGCGGCCATCAAAATCCTCGATCTGGAGACAGGAGAAGCGCGACATACCACGCTTAAAGATCTCTATGACCTGGGGAGACTGGTGGATCAGTTGGACAACATCCATTTCTTTCTTCGTCCTTGTATTCCCAAAGATATTCCCGAATCGCTCTACGATGAAAATGTGTTCTACACATGCCTCAAGGCCACCGCCAAACACATCATGGCAGGCGTGAACGACGTTGATGGCTTTCACAAAATGTTGGACATCGCTTCCATGGTAGCCGGCAATTCAGAGGTTCTGAAAGCCGAACCTTTCGTATCCGTGATCGCCTCTTTTGCCATCAGTCCTTTGCGGCTTTGCACCCATTCAACTCGTATTATGCAGGAGGCGGCACGTCATCAAATCCCCGTTGCGCTCTCCTGCGCGCCCATGGCCGGGGTTACCTCCCCGATTACCATGGCCGGGACCCTGGTGCAGACCCATGCCGAGCAGCTGGCAGGTATCGCCATTTGTCAGATGATCAAATCCGGCGCACCGGTCTTGTATGGGGGTATTCCGGGCAGAGCCAATCTCTGGAATCTAGGGTATCAGGGAGGGTCGGTGGAATGTGGCATGATGAATGCCGCGATTCACCAGCTGGCAAAACACGTCAAGGTGCCCAATTACAATTCTTCCGGATTGACGGACGCCAAGATTCCAGATGCGCAGGCGGGGTGGGAAAAAGCGATGACAACGCTGCTGGCGGCAATGGGCGGTTCCAATTATGTGCACCATGCAGCCGGAATGCTGAACTGCATGATCACAGTGGCCCATGAGCAATTCGTCATTGACGATGAAATTATCGGGTTGTGCTGCAAAGTGCTGGCCGGAATCCCAACGGATCCGGAATATCTGGCTTTGAATGTCATTGATTCTGCGGCGCGGAGTGATGATTTCATCAAATCGGCCCACACCATGAAACACATGAAAACGGAATACTTCAGCGGAAACGGCGTTACCGACATAAAGAACTGGGATAAATGGGTCAAAGCCGGACGCCTTGATGCCTGGAAGAGAGCTCGGAACATCGCAAAACAAATTCTGGCCCGTCCCAACCCTCACCACCTGCCCGATGGAGTGGATTCCGCCATCCGAAATAAATATGATATCCGGCTTTAATCGCCGGACCTGCCGGCCCTCAACCGGTTGTCCCGCCGCAGGGCAACCGCATCGAAGCCTAAACAGAGCGGATCTGTCTGCTCACCTGTTCGGCTGCTCAAACATTCTTTTCGCAGCTTCACCGTAAAGCCACCCGATTGTTTCGATACTTGGGCGAAAACCGGAATTGTCGCTGAAGGAGTCTACAAAAGCCTTGCGAGCCAGTTTCATCTCACGCTCTGTTGCCGGCCGATTTCTCAAATCGACCGGAGAGAAGTTGACCGGCTGGGGATAAGTTTGGTTCACGTTCGGTGCCATTTCCGGTCTCCTAACGGCCTCGATAATATCTTGAGGGGCGTACACCCCCAAGAGACTTTCAAAACAACTGGGGAAGTCACCTACCACTTCGTCCACCACCAGAACCGGCTGCCCATCTGACTCCCCGTTTTGCTCGTCAGTGAGATAGCCCCGCAACTCAACCATTCCAAAGATGCTTCCGACATGAGTACTTGCCTTAATTTTTGCCATAATTTAATTTCCTCCCTCGGTTTGGCCCACACTGAGAGCCAAAAATGCCTACAAGCGCTTCAAATCATGAATATTTCATATGATAGCTATTACAATTAAAATCATTTGATTTCTAATCATTAGTACAGCAAATAGAGACTGTCAAGGAATATGTTTTCCCGTATCACTTTAGCGCTTTGAAAATCCCCAATATGGGAAAAGGGGGCCGTTGGGA
>CAZJQZ010000212.1:0-2810 GCA_964548045.1 uncultured Dehalococcoidia bacterium
TGGTTGAGGTAGAAGTTGACATTTCAGGGGGACTGCCTTCCACAACGATTGTGGGGCTCCCCGATACCGCGGTACAGGAATCGCGCGAGAGGGTGAGATCGGCCATTCGTAATGCGGGTTGCACCTTCCCCATGAAGCGAATCACCGTCAATCTAGCCCCCGCCGATCTCAAGAAAGCCGGTCCGGCCTACGATCTCCCTATCGCAGTAAGTATCCTCATCAGTTCCGAGCAGATCGCATCTGAGGCCTCGAACGCACTTTTTCTGGGAGAGCTTTCCCTTGATGGATCTCTGCGCCATACCAGCGGCATTCTTCCCATGGTTTTGCTGGCGAAGGAACACGGACTCTCCCCGGTTTTTGTCCCTGCGATCGACGCAAAAGAAGCGGGCCTGATTGATGGAATAGCTGTGATTCCGGTTGAATCACTCTCACAACTGATTGCCCATCTGAGGGGGGACGCCCTGATCCCCGAATTTGTACTTGCAGAAGATCCTTTCAAGGTGGCGGAACAATTCGACACCGGAACGGATATGGCCTATATCAAAGGGCAGGAACATGCCAAGCGTGCGTTGGAAGTGGCTGCTGCCGGTGCACACAACCTGCTGATGAGTGGCCCTCCGGGGAGTGGCAAAACCCTGCTGGCCCGTTCGCTCCCTTCCATCCTTCCCAAAATGACTACCGATGAAGCGCTGGAATCCACCAAAATATACAGCGTGAGCGGCATGCTCCCTGCCGATACCTCTGTTGTGGCTCATCGTCCTTTCCGATCCCCTCATTACACCATCTCGCATGTTGGGCTGGTGGGTGGCGGGCGATGGCCCCGACCGGGTGAAATCAGCCTGAGCCACCGGGGAGTGCTATTCCTCGATGAACTCCCGGAATTCGGACAGGCCGATCTGGAGGTACTGCGCCAGCCGATGGAGGATAAGATAGTCACCATCACCCGCGCCCAGGGAAGCGTGACTTTCCCGGCGAACTTCATGTTTGTGGGAGCAATGAATCCCTGTCCGTGTGGTTATTACGGCGATCCGGTGAAGCAATGTACCTGTCTGGCATCTCAGATTTCACGCTACCAGAAACGAATCAGCGGGCCCCTGCTCGACAGGATGGATATCTTCATCGAAGTCCCTCGGATCGAATACGAAAAACTGGCCGATGATCGACTGGGAGAGAAATCCGAAACGATCCAGCGCAGGGTTGAAGCGGCACGCTCCATTCAACAAAAGCGATTTGAAGGAACCAGGCTTACCTGCAATGCCGATATGACGCCCATCGAAATAAGGGAATTCTGCCAGACAGAACCTGAAGCCCAGAACCTGCTCCAGACAGCGGTAAAGCGGCTCGCCCTTTCCGCCCGCTCGTTTCATCACATACTGAAGCTGGCACGCACCATCGCTGATCTGGATAGCGACGAGGCTATCACTTCCACTCATATCGCCGAGGCGTTGCAATATCGGCCACGTCAATCTTTATAGTCAAAGTTGTTTTCTTCGTTAATAAATAAAAGAGGGCACCTGATGTGCCCTTTTTCAGCTTTTAGTGTGATAGGATAATCCACTTGTAACTGTAATCATCATAATACTAGACTCTAAATGTAAGCATTTGCAAATTGTATATATTTATATATCAAATGCATTAACAGTATTGACTATATATAAAAATATGATAAAATTATTGACAGGATATGATTTATCATAATTAATAATACTCTCATGGAGGAACGTAAAATGCTTGCCCTTTCTGATCCCATAACGATAAACGGGATGAAACTGAAGAATAGAATGGTACGGGCAGCCACACTCGAAATGATGGCTACTCCCGACGGGGGTGCGACCGAAGATCACGTGCGGTTGTATGAGAACCTGGCTCAAGGGGGTGTCGGCCTTATCATCACAGGTGCGACTTATATCAATGAGGGAACTCGGCTGGATCCCTCGCAAAACGGAATACATCAAGATTCACTTATTCCTAAGTGGCAGAAGGTGACAGAAGCCGTGCATAGAAATGGCGGCAAGATAGGCATGCAAATTGTTCATTTTGGACGCATAATGGACCCGAAGGCTAATGTAACAGGAGACCAAAAGCACCTTCATCGCTTCCATGTATTCCTTTCATGAGCTGGCCAAAAGGAATGAGTGAAGACGAGATTTGGGAGACTATTCATTGTTTCGGTGCTGCCGCTTCTAGAGTTAAGGCTTCCGGTTTCGATGCTGTTGAAATACATGCAGGTCATGGATATTTAATATCCAACTTCCTTTCTCCTATGACCAACTTACGTATGGATGGATGGGGTGGCAGTCCAAGGAAACGTTTCCGCTTTCTGAAAGAGGTTTACAGAGCAGTTCGCAGTGCAGTGGGACCGGATTTCCCTGTCTTATGCAAAATGAACATGGACGACTATATTGGAATAGGATTCAGACCTCGCTTCAGTTATCCGGTGGTACAGAGGCTGGAGGCCGAGGGTGTAGACGCTTTAGAAATCACCGGCGGAACGTTTGAGGTTTCAATGCTTAAGGCAGTGCGAGGTGGTATGCCAGCGGACGTACTCTCGCGAGGTTTTAATCCTATCATACAGGCATTTTTTAGAGCAACGTGTTTATTGGAAGAACGGCGAAACCCGTTCTATGAAGCATACTTTGCGGACCATGCCCGAAACCTTAAGCGGCTTGTGGATATCCCGCTGATTTTGGTTGGTGGTATAAGAAGTCGAAATACGGCAGAACAGATACTTCAGGAGGGTACAGCGGATCTTGTTTCAATGTGCAGACCTCTAATCCGTTATTCAAACTTACCCAACAAATGGCTTGAGG
>CAZJQZ010000213.1:0-2782 GCA_964548045.1 uncultured Dehalococcoidia bacterium
TTTCCATGGGTCACCGCATGAGTGGCAGCCTCAATTTTCCCCGAAGACTGCATACCACCTACTTTAATACCGCCGTAATGCCCATCCAGGAAAGATTTGTCCGTTCAGTAAAAAATGCTTTGGAAGCATTGGGAATAACCAGCAACATCCTGTTTTTAAAGGCCGATGGCGGAACCTATTCTTCATCCGCTGCAGACAGGCTTCCGGTAGAAACCATTTTATCAGGACCGGCGGCCAGTATGATGGGAGGCATCGCCCTCAAGAGAAATTCAGGAACAACGCTCTTGCTCGATGTGGGCGGCACCACAACAGATATTGGAATTCTTATTGATGGCGTTCCCGTGCTGGAACCCCGGGGCGTATGTGTCGGTGGATTGAAAACATTGGTCAGGGGCCTCAAGATGGTCAGTGTGGGTGCCGGAGGTGATTCTCAGGTTCACACATCCGATGGCGGGCTGAGAGTCGGTCCCCATCGCTATGGACCACCCGTGTGTATGGGGGGTCCCCAGCCCACACCAATGGATGCTTTATGTGTCCTCGGTGAATTTGAAAAGGGGAATTTGAATGAGGCCGAACAGTCTCTTACTCCGCTGGCCCGCCAAATGAACAGAGAAATACCGGAACTGGCCCGGGCCATTGTCGGTGAACTGGTAAAAACAATAAAGGATTCTTGTGACGATTTTATTCATGAAGTTAACAGTTGCCCCGTCTATACCATACACGAAATGCTGCACCCCGATCCGGTCAAACCCGAACAGGTAATGGTTATTGGTGGTCCGGCAAAAATGCTTAAAACCTATATTGAGGATATGTTTCAGATGAAATGCCGGGTGCCGGATCATTTCCAAGTGGCGAACGCCCTGGGGGCAGCCCTGGCCAGGACCACGGCTCAGATAACCCTTCTGGCGGACACGCAAATCAAGAAACTCATTTGTCCGGAGCTGGATGTGGATATGAAAATACCTGCATGGTATACCTTGAACGACATGATATCGTTCGGAAACCAAGCCCTCAAGGACAATGCCCCGTATCTGGGACTGTCTGATGATATTGAAACTGACGTGATTGAACAGCAGAGTTTTAATATGGTCGATGGCTTCAATACCACCGGTAAGAATCTGCGTGCCAAGATTCAGAGCCGGCCGGGAATTATCAGTGGATGGAGAGAATTATGATTCAGGCAAAACGCAAGACCGGTTTGATCTTTTTTCCGGCATATGACTGGGAGATTAGCCCGACACACCCCGAAAGGCAGGAAAGGCTTTTATACACTCAGGATCAGGTACTTGAAGAAGGGCTTCTCGATATCGAGGGAATTAAAGAATTTAAGGCCGGTGTGGCGCGTGAAGAAGATATCCATCGGGCACATTTCTGCATTCCGGACGTGAATTCCCGAATAACCCCCTCTCACAACATTTCCGCCGGGGGATGTATCGAATCGGCCCGGCTGGTATTGGAAGGCGTGGTAGAAAAGGCATTTGCACTGGTACGGCCCCCGGGACATCATGCCATGCGCGTGGTACATGGTGCTCGGGGATTCTGTAATATCAATATCGAAGCCGTAATGGTTGAGTGGATCCGTAAGTACTATCCCCATATCAAGAAGATCGCCATTGTAGATACCGACTGTCACCATGGTGATGGTTCTCAGGATGTCTATTGGCATGATCCGAATGTGCTCTATATTTCCATCCATCAGGACGGTCGAACCTTGTATCCCGGATCAGGTTTTACCGATGAATTCGGTGGCCCCGGAGCGTTGGGATTGACCCTGAACGTGCCCCTTCCTCCAAGAACCAGCGACCAGGGGTTTCTATATGCCATCGAGAATCTTATTTTGCCCGTTTTGGATGAATTCAAGCCGGATCTGGTAATAAATTCAGCGGGTCAGGACAATCATTACTCGGACCCGATTACGCATATGGCATTTACTGCGGGAGGGTATGCCAGACTAAATGAATTGCTCGACCCGGATATTTGTGTGCTGGAAGGCGGGTACTCCATCGAAGCGGCCTTACCCTATATCAACACCGGAATTATCTTGGCTCTTGCAGGCGTTGACTATTCCTTTGTGCGCGAGCCGGATCTTAAACCCGAAGCGCTCCGGGAGGAGCCGGGGGTGATGGACTATATTAAGGAACTGTGCGAGTCGATCCTAAATGCCTGGCACCAAAGAAATGAACTCAGTTTGCCGAACCAACCGTTGGTTGAAAGAAAACGCCGAATATATTACGATACCGACGGCATTTCCGAAAACCAGCAGGAGACCTTGCGGTTTTGTTCAGACTGTCCCGGCGTGTTCAAGATTGATACACAGGCATCCACCGGCTATCGGGCGCTGTGTGTCCATGTCCCGCATGGAGCCTGTAAGGCATGCCGCCGGCAGGGTCGTGAGTGGTTTGATACGGTAAAGGGTAGATACTATGCGGCCTATCTTCAGGATATGGATAATGATGTATATCTTATAGATATCCAATGAGACCCAGAAGGCTCTGAATGATGCCGATGGGTTATCCACTAACCAACTCCTCGGGGATGTCGGCATTGGTGTAAACCTTTTGCACATCATCACAATCTTCAAGTGTTTCCATCAATTTGACCATCTGCTCGGCTTCCTTGCCTTGAAGGTTTACGGTTGATTGTGGGAGCATGGTAATTTCTGCAGCAATATAGGGAATCGATTCCTTTTCTACGGCGGCCTTTACCGCTTCAAAATCTTTAGGATCCGTAATGATTTCATAATTACTGTCATCTTCTCTGACATCTTCGGCTCCGGCATCAA
>CAZJQZ010000214.1:0-2754 GCA_964548045.1 uncultured Dehalococcoidia bacterium
GGAAGCAGGGTCATCACGCCTGAAATAAAACTGACGACCCGGGGAATATCGAAAATAAGGTCGCTTGTACGGCTGGACTGGCGAAGTTCGCCATTGAGACAGGTCTCGATCTTGAGATCACCCGGAGCGATTTCGGTCTCGATCCACGGCCCCAGAGGCGCAAAAGTATCGTATCCCTTGGCACGGGTCCACTGCCCGTCATCGCGCTGATTATGGCGTTCCGAAACGTCATTGAAACATGTGTAGCCAAGAATGTACCGCGAGGCGTCTTTCTCACTCACGTCTTTGGCTTGCCTGCCAATCACCACACCGAGTTCACCTTCATAATCGGTGCGTTTTGTGCCGCGCGGTAAAATAATCGGGTCATCGGGACCAATTACTGCGGTAGATGGTTTCAGAAAGATGAGCGGCACTTCTGGTATGGGAAGACCGGTTTCTTCGGCATGACCGCGGTAATTCAACCCCAGACAAACGATTTTCGAGGGGGCGCAGGGGGCCAGCAATTTTACCTCACTGGTATCATAAGTGTCACCATCAAATTTCAATCGACTAAAAGGGCTCCCCCGCAAACCGCGGACTCCCGTCTCATCCAGCACACCGTATTTGATTTTAGCGCCGGTAGCAAAACGAACTATGCGCATGAGGTGTTATGGCTTCCTTCCCTTTGCGAGCCGCATGGCTGCATCTATCACCTGCTGGGCCGTAAGCCCCAACTTTTCATAGATCACTTTCATTGGAGCCGAAGCCCCAAACCGCGGCACCCCGATAGCAACTCCATCCAGCCCGACGTATCGTTCCCATCCAAACGGGGTACCAGCTTCGATCGAGACCCGCGCCCGGATACCGGAGGGCAGCACCTCATGGCGATAATCTGCCGACTGAGCCTCAAACAACTCCCACGAAGGCAGGGACACCACTCTGGAACTGACACCCATTTCCTGCAGCTTCCGTCCAGCCTGCAAAGCAATATGCACCTCTGAGCCGGTCCCGATTATTATCACCTCCGGCAAAGCTGATGCCTCCCAGAGGACATATCCCCCGCGCTTAACTCCATCAGCTGAACCCATGACGGAGCGATCAAACACCGGAAGTCCCTGACGACTCAATACCAGCGCCGTCGGCCCATTACTGCGCTCCATCGCCACCCGCCATGCCTCGGTGGTTTCCGTGGCATCAGCAGGCCGGATTGTCACCAGATTCGGCACGGAGCGCAATCCGGCAATCTGTTCAATTGGCTGATGGGTAGGGCCATCCTCTCCGACCCCAATGGAATCATGAGAGAAGATATAGATCACACGGAGGCCCATCATCGCTGCCAAACGCACCGGCGGACGCATGTAATCATAAAACGCCAAAAAGGTGGCTGCATAAGGAATCACACCTCCGTGTAGTGCCATGCCGTTGCAAACGGCACCCATAGCATGCTCCCGAATCCCGAAATGCAGATTATGCCCAGAGTAATCACCGCTCCCAAAATCCCCCCGATCCTTCATTACACTTTTATTGGAAGGAGCCAGATCAGCCGAGCCACCCAACAGTGCATGGATTTTGGGGGCTATTGCATTGAGCACCTGGCCGGAAGCAGCGCGCGTGGCGATCGGCTTTTCCTGAGAGGCAAAAAGGCTGGTCAAATCATCATCCCAACCGAACGGAAGTTTTCCCGCCAGTTCCTGCTTTAAAAGGCGAGCCTTATCTGGATACTTCTCCCGATATTCAGCCATCACGGCTTCCCACTTTTCCTGCAACTCCTTCCCCCTCTGAAGCACCTGTCCGAAATGTTCTCTAACCTCCTCGGGAATTTGGAATGGCTCCGTATTCGGCCACTTCAGGGCTTCTCTGGCCAGTTGAACTTCATCTTCTCCCAGCGGTTCACCATGAACACCGGCGGTATTCGACTTGTTGGGACTGCCGTACCCGATGATAGTTTTGCAAATGATCAGGCTTGGACGGCTCGTTTCCGATTGCGCTTCCTTAATGGCCGCCGCAACCTGATTCAGTTCAAGTCCGTTGATTGGTTTGGTAACATGCCAGCCATACGCCTCAAAACGCTGTTTGACATTTTCAGTAAAGGTGATATCGGTATGCCCTTCAATCGAGATATCGTTGTCATCATAGAGATAGATGAGCTTGCCCAGCTTGAGCGTCCCCGCCAGTGAGGCCGCCTCTGCGGTTACCCCTTCCTGCAAATCACCATCTGAAACAATGGAGTAAATGTAATGATCGATGATTTTATAGCCAGCCTGATTATAATGTTCGGCAAGCGTTTTTTCCGCAATGGCCATGCCAACGCCATTGGCAAATCCCTGCCCCAGAGGGCCGGACGTAGTCTCCACCCCGGGAGTGACACCATATTCCGGATGACCGGGGGTTTTGCTTTCCCACTGCCGAAAATCCCTCAGATCATCCAGCGACACATCGTAACCGGTGAGATGAAGCAGCGCATAGAGCATCGCCGAAGCGTGCCCCGCCGAAAGAACAAATCGGTCACGATTCGGCCACTTCGGATCGGCAGGATTGTGTTTGAGGAATCGATCCCACAACACATACGCTATTGGAGCCATTCCCATCGGTGCACCCGGATGGCCGGAATTCGCCTTTTGAACGGCATCCACCGAGAGGAACCGGATGCTATTAACACAGAGTTGATCGAGTGTCGGCATGGTCTCGCTCCTTATTTTTAGCTGATACCCCTACTTGGAGGCCAAATGACGGGGTACATTGTTATTAAGAATGATCGAAGAACTGATTTCATCA
>CAZJQZ010000215.1:0-2679 GCA_964548045.1 uncultured Dehalococcoidia bacterium
CAGCATTTTGATGAGGGCATACCGGATATCCCGGTTAAGGCAACCGAGCTCGAGCAGATGATTTTTAATATTTTCAGCAATGCCATGGATGCGATGAAGGATACTCCCAAGAAAGAGATTCACGTCGAAGGCAAGGTTAATGGCGATTTCGTGGAATTAGTAATTTCTGATACTGGAAAGGGAATTGCCCCTGAGAATCTGGTCAAGATTTTCGATCCGTTCTATACCACCAAGACCGTTGGTGAGGGAACTGGTTTGGGTCTTTCTGTGTGTCAGAGTATCTGCAGGCAACACGGAGGAGTAATCACATGTGAAAGTGAAGTTGGAGTGGGGACAAAATTCATAATTCAGCTCTCTATTGGGCGGGAAAATATCAATCAGGAGGAAAACTAATGAGCAAACGGATTCTGATAATTGATGATGAGGAATCGATCAGGAAATCATTTAGTCTGGTTCTTGGGGATGCCGGATATGAAGTGGATTCGGCTGCCTCAGGAGAGGAAGGGGTTGAAAAATTCAGGAATGGCCAGATCAATATGGTCCTCCTCGATCTCAAGATGCCGGGCATGGATGGTGTGCAAACCCTGCGGGAGATCCGTAAGATGGATAGCGATGTGCCTGTTTATATCGTAACAGCATTTCATGCCGAGTTCTTTGATCAGTTGCAAAGTGCCTTCAAAGATGACATAGAATTTGAAGTCATGAGAAAGCCGGTTGAGAGTGATGATCTGTGTGCGATTGTTGACGGGGTTTTAGGTTAAACCAGGGGCTGGCACAAATGCAGGGGGGGTATCCAACAGAATTCCCCATAGCGAATTAAGGAGAAACAACATGACTGAAAAATATGTGTTAAAGTTATATGTCACTGGCATGACTCCTAAAACGGATCGTCATATTGCCAGTTTGCAACAGATTTGCGAGAAGGAATTGGATGAATATGATCTGGAGATCGTTGATATTCTGAAGCAACCACAACTGGCTGAAGGTGACAGGATACTGGCCACACCTACTCTGATCAAGCAGTTGCCCGAACCTGTCCGGAGGGTCATCGGTAATCTTTCCGATACCGAGAAGGTTTTGGTCGGTCTGGACTTGATATCTAGGGGCTAGTAACAATTTAAGGCAGTTAAAAATGGAAGTAGTGGCAACATTTGTTGCCCGTGTGGTTTGTAATGTGAAAGCCTGATGATAATTGAGGCAGAGGCGATATCAACCATTCGACTGAAATCCGTGGTTCTCAGTCGGCAACTTTTTATTAAGATGTTTCATGAAACAGGGGGCTTACCTCGTCACATTTAGCATTTGTCACACATGTGTTTAGCAAGTGTTTTTAGTTATCGTGTTTTCATTATTGCCCATTTATTTACACAAACTACCTGGTCATCGTGATTTGAGTGAACTAACGCAGACAGGCTGGCGAAAGAGCGAAGAGTTATAAAACCAGAGGAATAAAATCATGTCAAGGAAGACACAATTCTTCAAAACCATCCGTGGCAAAATCATCATCCAGATATTGTTCATCAGCCTGATACCGCTATTGGCCGTTGAGCTATTGGTTTATACTAATATGACCAAGATCGAAGATGGGGCTAATCACTTGGCCGCCAACAAATCGGCATGGGAAAGTGACCTCATGGAAAGCCGTGCAGATCTGGAACATGATACCGTTGGCCCCAACCTGATGAATTTAGTTGAATGGATGAGGAGCGAACTCAGCCTCTATCTTACTGAACGGGTAGTTGATGTATCCGAATGGGGACATAGTCCGATTATCATTGACGCAATCTCCACCGGGTCAAACCCGGAAGCCGATGCCTATTTGAAGGAAATGGTAGGCAACGTCATATCAATTTCCAGTGCAAGCGTTACAGATATTGAAGGCAACACGGTGGTTCGTATGTCACCATCGACTGAGGCAATACAATCGGGTAATAGCTGGTGGCAAACAACAATGGACGAAGGAATGTTCGTTGGCGATTCAATATACTGGAAAGAAATGGATATCTACACTTTCCAAATCGGGGTTCAAATTGTTGATCCAAAAAAGAAAATCCCAATAGGTGTCATCGAAGTCAGGCTTTTTATGGGGCCTTCACAAACGGCCGAGGCATGGCATGGCAGAGTTCAGGGGGGTAGCATATTACTCATTGATGAAAGTGCCGATTATGGTTTGGTTACTGATTCCGCGGATATGGAACGGCATAAGGCAGAAACCATCGAATGGACCGAGGCTGAACAGTCAGCACGGGAAAAACTGATGGAGGGTGATGATTTCGGATATGTAATTGAGGGCGATCAAATCGTAGCATACTCCAAATGGTTGGGAGACCAGGAAGCAATGATAAGTAAATACTTTGGGCTTCCCGGCCAACCCAGTCTCGGTTGGGCATTCATGGTGCAACAACCGACAGATATCGCCCTTGCCCCATTTGAAAAGCTTGATGCCGAAGCAGGAACTGAGCGACGAGGACATCACGAATCTGATCGCGTTCCTCGACTGGGTCAGCAAGGTAGACAATCAAGGGTGGCCGCCGCGCCCAATTCTCGTCACGGGTGCTGCGATCCCTGGGACGGATCTCACGCAGGAGCAGCTGGCGCATCCGGCACAGAGAGAATCGACGGGGCTGCCCCCGGGTGCGCGGCCCGTCGAGAGCGGCGATGATCCGGTCGCCCTCGGCC
>CAZJQZ010000216.1:0-2670 GCA_964548045.1 uncultured Dehalococcoidia bacterium
ATCCAGAGCGTGTCCCGGTAGTCCGGGACGGCTCCCAGTTTTGAGGCAGATGAAATGCCGGAGATAAGAAAGCTGCTTTCCGGGAATGAGGCACTGGCCCTGGGCGCCTATCACGCCGGAGTCAGGGTTGCCACTGCCTATCCGGGAACTCCGAGTACGGAAATATTGCAGACCATGGCCTCCATGGAAGGCATGTATACAGAATGGTCCGTCAATGAAAAAGTGGCATTGGAAGTTGGAATGGGTGCGGCTTACGGGGGCGTGAGAACTCTGGTGATAATGAAGCATGTGGGCTTGAATGTGGCTGCCGATCCCTTCTTCGCGCTGGCCACTACCGGAACAAACGCCGGAATAGTCGTAGTCACCTGTGATGATCCGGGGGAACACAGTTCGCAGGGGGAGCAGGATAACCGGCACTTTGCCAAGTTTGCCAAGGTTCCCATGCTCGAACCCACCGATAGTCAGGAAGCTTATGAACTGATGGATCGGGCTTTCAAAATGAGTGAAGAGTTCGATACGCCGGTGCTGTTCCGTTCCACTACCCGCATATCCCATTGCAAATGCGTGGTTGATGTAAAGCGGGATCGACCGGCCGATTTGAAAAAGCCGGGATTCTTGCGTTCCTCGGCTAAATATGTGATGGTCCCTTCAAATGCGCGCGTCAGGCGTATTGCTATGGAGGAGCGCATTGCCAAACTCCGCGATTACGTGGAAGAGTTTCCTTTAAACGAGATGATAATGGACGACCCCAAACTTGGTGTGATATCGAGCGGGATTTCCTATCAATATGCCAGAGAGGTTTTCAAGGGGGCATCGTTCCTTAAATTAGTCACTACTTATCCTGTTCCCGAGAAACTGATCCGCAAGTTCGCTGCCGAAGTGGATAAAGTAATCGTAATCGAAGAACTCGATCCTCATCTGGAGGAAGAGGTAAGGTTGCTGGGTATCCCGGTTGAAGGAAAGAGCATTGTCCCAATTATCGGGGAATTCAATCCGGAGACCGTTGAAGCAGGAGCGGTCAAAGCAGAGGTGCTCCCGGCACCGATAGAGACTTCTACGGAATTACCACCAGTGCAGATACCACCCCGTCGGCCTCAACTGTGTGCCGGGTGCCCTCATGTAGGCCCTGAGTTTGTACTGAGGAAGATCGGGTTTGATTCCAAGATCAAGCCATCGCCAACTCCGAGGGAGATGACCGAGAAAGAAATAGTGGTTACCAGTGATATCGGATGCTATACGCTGGGAGTGTATGAACCACTTGGTGCTCTGGATACCTGTGCCTGTATGGGCGCGAGTATCGGGCAGGCGCTGGGGATGGAAAAAGCGGGCATACCCAACAGAAGCGTGGCCGTGCTGGGGGATTCCACTTTCATGCACTCCGGTATCACCGGGCTGGTTGACATGGTATATAAACAGGGTAACAGCACGGTCATTATCCTGGACAACAGCACTACTGCCATGACCGGTCATCAGGGGCATCCGGGAACCGGGATTTCTATAAATGGTACCCAGGGGCCACAGGTCGATCTGGAAAAGCTGGTGGAAGGGATCGGGGTCAAAGATGTTAATGTGGTCAATGCCTATGATTTACAGGCTTTTGAATCTACCATTAAACGATGTATAGAAACCGAGGAACCTTCCGTGGTTATTGCCCGGGGCCCGTGTGTTTTGAGAGAGAAAATCAAATGGACACCGTTTGAGGTGGATATCGATAATTGTGTTGACTGCCGGGAATGCCTGGATGTCGGCTGCCCGGCCATATGCATCTGGGATGGGCAGGTTCAGATAGATGCTTCAGTCTGTGTGGGCTGTGGCGTTTGTGCTCAGGTCTGCCCGCAGGAAGCTATCGTGGAGAAAAAGTCATGAAAGATATAAACGTATTGATGGTTGGGGTCGGTGGTCAGGGGGTTATCTTGGCAAGTGATGCTATGGCTGAGATCGGTATGGCCGCCGGGTACGATGTTAAAAAGACGGACTCTCTGGGTATGGCGCAGCGGGGTGGCAGTGTGGTGAGCAATATGCGCTGGGGTGAAAGGGTCTTCTCCCCGATGATTAAAAAGGGCGAGGTTGATTGTCTGGTCTCTTTTGAGCAGGTAGAAGCGGCACGATGGGCTGCGTATTTGAGACCGGGCGGAGTGGCGATTGTGGCTGATGTAGTGGTCATGCCGATATCAGCGATGAGCGGAGCGTTCCCGTACCCGGGCTGGGATGAGATTAAGACCACTCTTACTCCCGCTACCGATCAGGTATACCTTGTCCCGGCCATTCGTATCGGGCAGGAAGTGGGCAATCCCAAGGCCCTCAATATCGTAATGATGGGCGCTTTATCCACTTTCCTTGATCTTGGTGACGAGGCATGGCTGGAGGATATCCGCAAGAAGGTTCCGCCGAAATTCCTTGATTCCAGTCTTCAGGCTTTCCATCGAGGGGTTGAAGCCATGAAGTCGATGAAATAGGTTGGGTAGGGGCGTATGGTCATACGCCCTCACTTTTGTACAAGTCCGCATGAGAGGTGATATGTAATGATTCGTGATCCTGAAAATGAGCAGATGTCGAGGGGTAACTTGGAGAAGCTCCAGCTTGAGCGTCTGAAAGCCCAGGTTGCTTATGTCGCTGAAAAATCCCCCTATTACCAGCGTGCCTTCAAAGAAAAGGGCGTCAAACCCGATG
>CAZJQZ010000217.1:0-2662 GCA_964548045.1 uncultured Dehalococcoidia bacterium
CTGGAATCGGAACAAACGGAGCATCACCTTGGATCTGAGCCATCCCGAAGCGCGGGAGCTGTTCCTGAAGCTGACCGCGATCAGCAATATCGTGATCGAGAACTTCTCTCCCCGGGTCATGGCAAACTGGGGGTTACAGTATCAAAGCCTCAAAACGGTCAACCCTGACCTTATCATGATCAGTATGTCTGCCATGGGACAGACTGGCCCCTGGAAGGACTCTGTAGCATTTGGGCCAACAATCCAGGCCCTTTCAGGGTTGACCTATCTTACCTCATTCGACAAGGATGCCCCTTTGGGCCCGGGCTACGCCTATGGGGATATCGTGGCCGGCCTGTATGCGGTAATTGCAATCCTAGCAGCCCTTGAAACCCGTGACCGGGATGGAAACGGCCAGTACATCGATCTCTCGGAATACGAAGCGCTGAGCGGGCTGATGGGGCCTGCACTTATGGATGTTGCTGTTAACCAGAGAGAGGTCTTGCCCCAGGGAAACGGGCCCTGTTATCTTCCGGCCGCACCGCACGGATGTTATCGGTGCTCAGGCAGGGACAAATGGTGCGCCATTGCCGTTTTCACCGATGAAGAATGGCAAGCACTCAAGGGGGTCATGGGAAACCCGGAATGGGCTGAACAGGAGCGGTTTTCCGAACTGTCCAGTCGGCAGACACATGCCCAGGAGCTGGATGCATTGCTGGGGCAATGGACCGTGAAACACGACCCGAAAGGCCTGATGCAGATCCTTCAGGAAGCCGGTGTGCCGGCAGGGGTCGTGCAGAGCTCTGAGGACCTGGCACAAGACCCACAGCTGCGTGCAAGGCGCTATTTCATTCGGCGCAAAGACGCAGGCCCCGGGCTCACTACGGCGGATGCATTTCCCGCCATATTCAACGGCGCAAGAACTGGTCGCTGGAAGGCGGCACCCCTTCTCGGAGAAGATAATCACTACGTCTTTGTTGAGTTGCTCGGCCTGGAAGAAAATGAGCTGAGATCATATATGGAAAGAGGCATCATCGGCTAGTCCGTTTCTATCCCATACCACGTTCCCGTCCAGGATAGTCATTTCCACCGTGATATTCTTTATTTCCTGAGGAGTTACTGCGGTGGGATCATCGCTCAACACCACGAGGTCTGCAACCTTGCCCGGTGTGATCGATCCTTTGGCGGTTTCTTCAAAGGATGTTTTTGCCGCATAATCCGTATAGAGCCGCAAGGCTTCCACTGTGCTTATACTCTCCTTTGTGCCGAGGATTTCTCCCGTCTCAGACATCCGGGTAATGGCTGTATACATCCCGATCAACGGGTCTGCAGGTGAAACAGGGCAATCCGAACCGGCGGCCACATGAACGCCGTTTTCGATAAGGGTCTTTATGGGATAGAGATGCTGCAGTTGAAAATCCGGGACAGTTTTGAGATAACGGTCTCCGCTGTAGTATATGAAAGACGGCTGGGTTACAATGCTGATTCCAAGCGAAGCGATCCTCTTTGCTAAGGATGGCGGGCATACAGAGCAGTGCTCGATGCGGTGTCTGTGATCTGGACGTGGGACCCGGTTCAAGGCATGCTCGATGCCGGTGCAGGCAGCTTCGATTGGGCTTTCTTCAATCGCATGGATAACTGCTTGGAGGCCGGATCGATGAATGGCAAGAACTAAATCGTTTAGTTCATCCTGGCTCGGATTGAGCCTGCCGGTAATTTCATCTACGAGTATCTTTACCCCGCCCAAGCGAAGCCAGGAATTGTCCCCCTCACCGGCAAAGATTCCCTTGTGGTACTCTTCAAAACCCTTGACCCCGAGGATGACCGACACCCTTTGCTTGAGCAAGCCATTGGCTTTCCACCGTTTGAACCGGTTCCACCGTACATTATCATTCCGGGAGGAGGCATCGTGAACGCTTGTGATACCGAACGACAGGAGCTCGTCGCTTGCCCTTTCGATTGCTTGATTCAGCTGCTGGGCACCCAAAGGTGGAATCAATGCAGCCAAAGAGTCACCCATGCCGTAAAGGAGCCCCGTTGGTTCCCCAGTATTGATATCTCGATCGATGATGCCCCCATCAGGGTCTGGTGTCTCCTTTGTGATGCCGATGAGTTTTAGGGCGAGGCTATTCAAGACATGGGCGTGACCTGATCGATGAGTAAGTTTTATTGGGTGGGTTGAATTCGCTCTGTCTAGGTCCAGCCGGGTTGGGTGGCGCTTCTCTTTCAGATAAAACTCATTGTACCCGCCGCACCGTATCCAGGTACCCGGGGGCAGGTTTTTTGAGAACCGTCCGATTTTCGTTTGGATATCTGAGATAGAGTTGACATTATTGCGGGGTTCCAAGTTTACTGTCACAAGGCTTTCGGCAAATGCAGAAAGGTGCAGGTGTGAGTCGATAAACCCGGGCACAATCGTCTTGCCGGAACAATCGATAATCCGAGTCCTGGCACCGGCAAGATTTCTGGCTTTGCTGTTTATTCCAATGTCCAAGATCTTATTTCTGCCAATGGCTACGGCCTCTGCTCGAGGACATAAGGGATTTAGAGAAACGAGATTGGCGTTCGTGAAGACGAGATCTGGAATCGTTGGTTGGTCCATATTTCACTTACAGCCTCTTAAGGGGATAATCTCAGCCTGCCCTCATATTATCTCATTAAGCCTAGCAAAACTACTTTAAGT
>CAZJQZ010000218.1:0-2655 GCA_964548045.1 uncultured Dehalococcoidia bacterium
GGATTACATACAATAATCATGCCCTGGTCCATCGAGACAATTCGATATCCTAATCAAATTGCAAATCCTTATGAAAAAAAGTGTTTATCGACCGTCGATCGTTTTTTGTACCCTTTGCCTAAAGGTTTTAAGAAATTCCAAAATTATTATGGGGAGATGCGCGATGATCAGCTAGTGCATTTCAAGGCCTTGGTGGATTTGTCATTCTTTGACGCGCATCGCAAAATCACCGCCGATCCGAAAATTTTGTCCGCCCGGGTGATGGGAGAGGCATACCGGCAGGATTTGCTGATAAAGGCACTCCCAAAGCTGGTGAAGCACTATCCCAATATACAGGTTTCATTGATTATCGGGCAGAATCCAGACCAAGGAAGGCCCTATTTTGATCAGATGGTGGCGTTGGCAAAACAATTGCAAGTTGATTCCTATTGTTGGTTTATTGATCGAACTCTGTCAAGAGAGGAATTTGCTGAATTGATAAGAACCCATAATGTTGTCTATTCCGTTGCAATCCACGATGTAGGATTTTCCAGCACCAATATTCAGGCTGCATATTCCGGCGCAGTAACTATCATCCAGGACTCTGATTGGGTGGATGGTATATTCGAAGACAGGGTGCATGTCTTAAAAACTCAAGTCGACGAGCAGCATGTGGCCGAGACGCTGATGTATGCAGCAAGGCATTTGGAGAAACTACAAAGGAAGTTTATCAAGAATAATCGTAAACTCAAACAGTTCGCCAAGGAGCCGATGATGGAGAATCTCATCCGTTGTTATGCTGATTTGGTTGAATCATCCAGATGGGAGAAGGAACATGGGATATAAAAGCAACCTGGAAAAGGCGGATCGGACCACCGAAGCAGCCGAATTTCCGGAGACCATTTTGATCGACAATTGCAGCGCCTGCAATCTCAAATGCTCTATTTGTGATCACAAAAACCTGAGCAAATTCCGCAAAATCGAGACCATGGAAATGGCATTGTATCGTAAGATTATCGACGAAATCGCCGAGGAGCAGCCGCAAACTCGCGTATGGGAAGTCTATTTCGGCGACCCCTGCATGTGTAGCGATATGGACCAACGGATCGCGTATGCTAAATCGGCAGGATTGACGGATGTGGTGGTGAATACAAACGGTGTGCTGTTGACACCCGAGCGTGCTGAGGCATTCATTAAAGCCGGTTTGGATGCCATCTATGTGGGTATCGATAGCGTGAAAGAGGAAACCTACAAAAAGATTCGAGTCGGTGGCAATTATCGGCGGGTCGTAGACAATGTGCTCTGTTATCGAGACTTGCTGAAGAAAATTGGTCGTGGGCACCAACGGTTATTCGTGCAGTTTGTGGTGAATGAACATAACGAGGAAGAACTGGAACCATTTATACAGTTGTGGACCGGCCATGGGGTCGACGTCAAGGTTCGCCCGAAGGTGAGCTGGGCTGGATTGGTTGATGCACCCAATCTGTACGATAACAGTGACGTAGCGCGAAAGCCTTGCTACTGGCTTATGCGCACTCTGCCCATCTGTTCTGATGGACGCGCCGCATTGTGCGCCATTGATATACGTGTCCCCCTGGAACTGGGGAACGTGAGAGAGATGACCTTGAAGGGTGTCTGGAACGGAAGGTTGAAGACGCTTCGGCAATTGCATCGTGAGGGTCGATTTGACGAGCTACCGGACATATGCCGGGAATGCAGGGACTGGCAGTCCGGTTATGCTGAATTCATGAAGCCCCGAGAAAACCAAAGGATCGTAAATGCATAATGTGTATTGGAGGCAATGAACCATGAAAGCGCTGAATCTTGATGATGTAGAAATGACCTTAAATGAACGTTCATTCCCGCGCCAAGTCACCATGGAAACCACGATGCACTGCAATTTGGCGTGCGTGATGTGCCCGCACAAAGACATGAATCGCGCCAAGGGCGTGATGGCCCCTTCATTGTTTCATCGGTGTATGGACGAAATTGCTGAGGTTGATCCAAGCACCGAAATCTGGCTGGCACTACATGGCGAATCGCTGCTTTTAGGAGATAGGCTTTTGCCCCTCATCCGGTATGCGAAAAAGCGGGGGCTGGAGCGTGTACTCCTAAACACTAACGGTCTCTTACTGAACAGCGAAATGGGGGGAAGCCTAATTGATGCAGGTGTTGATGATGTCATTTTTGGGTTGGACGGCTTTTCACGGGAAGTCTATGAAGCAATTCGTCAGGGTGCCGATTACGCTCAGGTCCATGATAACATACTTCGTTTTGCGGAGCTGGCAGATCGCGCAAATTCAGGGCCACAAGTTACAGTGCAATTCATTGTAATGGATGCCAATGAGCATGAGGAGGAGGCGTTCAAGGACTACTGGCTGTCCATGGGGTTGGTGGTCAAAATTCGGCGCATGCTTAATTGGGGAGGTAGTGTAGCGGATCGGCACGGGGATAATAATTTCCAGTACCGGCGTATTCCCTGTCCATGGATTCTTAATGTGATGCATGTGTTATGGGACGGCACCGTACCTCGATGCGGAGGCGATCACGAGGCCCTTGATCCCAAAGGAAATGCCTCAGAGGTATCACTATATGAGTTATGGCACGGCCCCATGTCCGAAGATCGCCGTCTGCACCTGGATCATTGTTTTGATGAACTTCCGGAGCAGTGTCTGA
>CAZJQZ010000219.1:0-2649 GCA_964548045.1 uncultured Dehalococcoidia bacterium
GCAGTTCCCCTGCTACCAGCTTTCGAGAAAGCATTATGAATTCTTCCCAGTTCTCTGGACTGAGGATGCCTATTTCATAGAATTTCTTGCCTATTATTTCGTCTCTGGTGTGCCCAAAAACGCCCTCGAACCTGGGATTGATATCGATAATGACATCATCCAGCCCGATGTAAATTATGTGATCGTTGGCGTTTTCAAAGATTGCCCTGAACTTTTGCTCACTTTCTCTCAATGCTTCCTCAGCTCGTTTCCGTTCGGTGATTTCTTCGGTTATAGAGAGAAATCTCACTATCTTCCCGTCCTTTATCACAGCTCGAGGGTTTACCTCCAGATAAACCTGATTGCCGTCTTTATCAACGGCTTCAAATTCCAGTACCGGGTTTTGCACCGGGTCGTTACCAATGAATTTCCGGGTATATTCCAGGTTTTTCCCCCAGGCTTCAGGACTCAATACGCCAAAGTCGTAAAATTTCTTCCCTTTGACGTCGTCTCGGTTATGCCCGAAAGTTTCCTCAAATTTGTGGTTCACGTCAATGATACGGTCTTCCATATCCACGTAGGCGATGTGGTCATTGGCGTTTTCGAACATCGTCTTGAATTTCTCTTCGCTTTCTCGCAGTTGTTCGTGAATTGCCCGGAGTGAGGCGATTTCCTTTTTCTGTGCCTCAAGAAGCTGTTCAAGTTCTTCGTAAGACGGTTTATTGCTCATGGCAATTTTCTCGGTATTTGACCAAAAAGGCTCATACATTTTTTGTCATGTATGAGCCTTTAGGATTTAGTTTTGCTGGAGTCTAGCGATATGAATAGTTGGGTGGGGCCAGACCCTGGACGTGTTTGCGCACTTCCCACAGTTTTTGAATAAGTGATTCGGGCTCCTCTTTACCCTGCTCTTCCCAGGGTTTGCCCAGATTCATATCCGTGGCAATTATCTTGTAAGCGTTATATGCTTCAGCGCAACTGGCATTGGAACCAACCCACCAGCATCCGCCGGTAGCGTAGAGGTTCTTTATTGGAGTGCGGTAATTGGCCAGTTCCGGAGTCGGTCTGTTTGCGCCTATTTGTGAAGGAATGCGGTCAATTCCGGCCATCGTACCGTTGGGGGCGAGATTTCTCATGCGAAGATTATCATAGGGGCTGTTGGTATCAATCCCGACGATATTATCATATGTCATGTTCGGAGCGTACTGTTCCCAGATTTGCATCAGTTCATCAGCATATCGTTCTTTGATCTCCAGCCATTCATCTTCAGTGTAACAGGAAGCTGGCGGAGACAGCTGTTCGTTCTGAACCACATGCTTGCCGGGAGGCGCCATAGACGGGTCAACCAGACTGTGGCAACCAACAGTAGGACAGTAATCTTCCAGTGGAGGCCATTCAAGCGCCTTTTCGTGCTGACATTCGCGGGCGATGTGCATCGGATCAGAATCAGGCTGCAATCCAAGCCATTCACATTCGTGTATATCAGGGTTGAAAGCTTCGGCTTTGTATTTGGGAGCCTCATTGACGGCGAAACTGTACCACATCAGACAACCGAAAGATTTTTCAAGATTCCTGACTTTTGTTGCCAGTTCGTCATTGATGTATTCTTCTCCAATGATCTCAAAGCAAAGCTGTTCCGGACTCATGCCGGCGCTGACTACCAGTTTATTGGCTTTTATCTGGCTTCCATCTCGTAACTGAATACCAGTGGCGGTTCCATTTTCAATGACAGCCTTTTCGACGTCTGCATGGGTAAAGAACTTGCACCCCATTTGAACGAGGCATTGGTGTACCGCATGGGCAACCTGGTGAGTACCGCCCCGGTTGAAACCGATAGTGGGCAGCGTTGAGGTATAACCCAAAGCGGTCATTCCGCCACCATCTTGAGTAATATCGTCTACTGATGATACCGCGAACCTCAAGACACATGATTGCAATTCCGGACTTTCGAACCACTTCTTTGACACATTCAGCATACTGCCTAACAGAACATCTTCCGTTGGTTCAAAACCAGCTTCAATGAGTTTGGGATATACGTCCATTTGACGCATCAGTACTTCTTCGCGAGTCTGCCATTCCGGCGGAAGGAAAAGGTTATCCATTTGCACGCGCTGGTATTCGTCAGAATGTTCTAGATCCCACATCTGTTTCCATAACTGCGCATCCTTCTGAGAGAACCGTGCGATTTCCCTCATGGATTTCTCTTGAGTTGGATCGTGTTTATCGCTGTAAATAGCCAGAGCAGTTTCATTATTCTTGAAAACAAAACCATCGCTGCAGAGATGCTGGTCCCACTGAACCCCGTAATCCCACAATTGCGGGAAATCTCGCCAGGCAGGAATGTAGTACCAGGGAAGTATTATGTTAGCATGGTCATTGCCGCGGAAGCCGGGAGCCGAGAGTTCCTCGGTGCACAAACAGCCACCGATCTCATGCCTTCGCTCAAATATGCCAACACTCATGCCCCCGTATTTGATAAGATACAGGGCTAGAAATAGACCTTTATTTCCTCCCCCAATTATTACCGCGTCGAAAGACTCATCGGGCATCGGAACCTCCCTCTAGTTTCCTCAATTCTGCTTATGAAATGGCCGGGTTTGGAATTCCAGCAGAAGCAGTTATCAGATATGGAGAGAATACACTTTTTACTTTCAAATGTCAATATTTCGA
>CAZJQZ010000220.1:0-2541 GCA_964548045.1 uncultured Dehalococcoidia bacterium
CATGAGCATGAATGATAGTATTAGTAAAAGTTTTTTCATAATAAACCTCATTCTTTAATAAAAAGTTTTTGTTTCACTTTCCGACCAGTCATCGAACGGCATCTCACTTGACAATCTTGAATGGATCACTGATAGATTTCACGCTGCCATTGGTTTCGCTGATGCGGATCATGACATTATTCTCCTTGATATTAGGCACAGTCCAGGCATAGGGCCCGGGATTGGAAACGGACTTGGCAATTGTGATCCATTTGCTTCCGTTGAGTGTATATGCCAGATCGACTTTCGCAATATCACCGACAATGGCCCAGTTCAGACCGTATTCAGAGTCCGCGAGCACCGACGTTCCCTCCGTGGGCCTGACCATGAACAGGGTCTTTTTAGCGGCAATAAAAAAAGGATCACTGACGGACACCAGATCACCTCCGGTTTCCTTTATGCGCACCTGGGCGATGTCGGAAGGGGTGTTCGGTATGGTCCATGTATAATAATGCGTGTTTTTCACTCCTTTGGCAATTCCTATCCAGTTCTTACCATTGACGGTGTACTCGATATCGACCTTGCTGATATCTCCGGTGGTTTCCCAGCCTATGTTTCGCTTCTTGCCGATGAGACACGTGTAGCCGCGAAAGGGAGATGTAACGTTCAGGGATTTTTTCGTGACTTGAGTTTCAATTTTCACTTCCGCCACTCCGATGGCCCCTTCGCCTTTTCCGCAATAGAACAGGTAGAGTTTGCCGTCTTTGTCCTTGAAAATATCCGGATCCCGGAATTGGTATCCATGACCGCCCCCGCTGGCCGAGTGTGCGTACTTATAATCTGCTACGCCTTCCCAAACCAGCTCCGGTTTGAGGAGGACCTGTTCCACATCGCTTACCCTTTTCCAGAGGGAGGGATCAAGGCGTTCGGTTTCCGTAAGGCCGGCAAGGCCGAAAATGACCACCACAATGCTTTCGGGCAAATCGCGGCGGCAGGTATAGAAAGCATACACTCTGTCCCGGTCGTTGGCCGGATCGTGATAAATTCCCCAGTGCCTTGGATCTTGATTATGCTTGCGGACTAAAATGTCGTTATCAGGGGGCACCAGTTCAGGCGCTTTGATTACCCCTTTAAATGGATTGGCGTCTGTCCATGATTTATAATTTTCCCACCAATAGGGTTTTTTTCCCGGTTGATCGGGATGTTCAATCGGTGTCGGATCGCCGGGCCAGGAAGGAGTGAAGTACCCACCTTTCTCGTCTGCGTTGGCATGGGAGGCTATGCTGCCGGACTTGGTGCGGATAGGCGCCGCCCATAAATCGGAGCCGTTCACAAAGGCGAAAGTACGCATAACCTTTTGACCGTTATCCTCCCCTTCCACTTCAAAGGTCTTGACGTACTGGCCTGCCACCAGCACATTGCGGGGGCCCTGATTCTTCTCGCCACCCTCTTCCTGCAGGTTGAAATTCAATCCCCATTTAGAGGTGGCCACAAAATTACCGGTGCCTTTCAACCCGATTATCTTGTGCATGGGGCCATGGAAATAGAGAATGATGCGTTCGTTCTCATCATCCAGAACTACATCTGGAGAGGCGATGTGGTCGTCAACTCCAAAATTATCATCAAACCACATGACATCGGGCTCCCCAATCATCAAATCGAGCACTCCGGTTCCCGGCGTCGCAGCGCCGGTGTAATTCCCATTCTTTCCCCAGGCACAGTTGGACGCATCCCCTCGGTTGAACAGGTGCCATTCTCCGGTTATGGATTTTGCCCAGGCAAGGCTGATCATATTGCTGCCGTGGGCCGCGAAATACATGTAATACTTTGCAGTGGGGTGGGTTTTCTCACTGTCGGGTATCCAGTCAGGGACGCGGATAACCGAAGGTCCCGTGATCTGTATTTTGTCTGCAGACGAGCCTGCCGCACCCTCGGCCTGCATAAAGGCAACGTCTATGATTGGATCCGGTTCAGTGCCGCTGTCCAGCGGATGGCCCTTAGGTCTTGCGTCGATGCGGGTGACGGTTATCTTCACAGTTTGGTTATATCCATCACCATTTCCAGGTGGAGTTGTATTACCAATTGATACATTCATTTTAGAACTATCAGTGGTATCCCCATTAAAATCAAGGGCCCTGACATAAAGGCTGTGGCTGCCGATTTCCAAACCAGTCAATGAAAATTTATATGGAGAACTCTGATCACTGCTATGTAATTCATTGTCTACATATAAACTGACTTTATTGATCTCATCATCGTTTGTGGCCTCTGCTTTACCTTTTATAGTAGTACCAACAGCAAAAGAATCCCCGTTTTGAGGGGATGTAATTTTGGTAGTATTATTATTATCCGTATTATCAATATTGCCAAATATTGTTTGCAGAATATCACACCTGCTAAGTGATAGTACCAAAATAGAAATTACTATTATCTGAGGTTTCCCGTTTACACGGCTGAAAAACATAATTTCTCCTAACGATACCAACAATTTTACAAAATTGATGCCAGCATCAAAAAAACATACAGTGAAACAAAACAATATAATATATCATAGAAGTATAC
>CAZJQZ010000221.1:0-2526 GCA_964548045.1 uncultured Dehalococcoidia bacterium
CGGGAATGTGTCATTTTTGTCCGGACAATCTGTAAACATTTTGCAAACAATAGGGCAAAATTGCTGGATTTTATCCAGTCACTGAACCTGCGGAATATTGACAGTTATGTTACTTCTATGTTAAAAGAGGGCAAAGGATAATTTGAAAGCTCGAAATATTCCACCGGGGTAAAAAATTTCAGGTTCGAAATTGAACAAAAGCAGGAACAAATTCGTCTTGGAAAGTGAGTAGAGTGAATTTTAACAATTTTGAAAAGTAGCAGGTTAAATAATTACCTGTTAGTCTTCATGTGAGGACTTTTGGTAAAAACAAGAAAAGGAGAGTGAGAATGAAGTATAGGGTTTTCAGTATTTTAATGGTAGTGGTCATGGTGGCCAGTTTGTGCGTTATCACGGCTGCCCCGGCAGGGGCTGGACCCGGTGATGCGGTAACGCTTACCGATGTGACCATCACGCCAACTCTGACGGAGTGGACAGGTGTGAATATGCCTATGGCAAATAAGACTTCACGGTACTCAATTACTTTTACCACGAGTGCCAGCGGGGCGCTTACGGCGGGACAGGACGAGATAATCATAACCTTCCCTGACGAATTCCAGTTGCCGGAAAGCATTGATGCCGATTATATTTATGTTGATGGTGTGAGTTGTGGATCTGCTGCCTGTTCCGGGGATGCCTGGCTTTCCGCTAGTGATCTACATATAACAGTGCCTCAGACTGTGAATAACAGTTCCTCCTGTGACGTGGTGATTGCTCAAAGCGTCGGGATCAGTAACCCACAGGTTTCTCAGGAGCGAGCAACTCCTTTTCCACCTGCGTACGTTGCCTTTGGATTGGCGGCATTCTTTAAGATACATCAGGATAATGCCCCTGATGAACTCTATGAATTGCAGGTGACTACTTCCAGTGATATGGGGATTGCGCGGAAAGTGGTGGAGATATTTGACTGGGTGAGCATAGATCCTACTGAGTTCCCGGCAAAGGCGATGGTGGAGATTACCGGTGCTGGTTTTACGCCCGGCAGTTCTCTGAGCATGAATGGGACTACCGGCGGGCCTTTGGTTGGCTTGGGAATAGTGGAAGATGATGGTACGTTCACGATTCTTGGTTTTTCTTCAGGTGCTCCGCCATTTGTCCCTTTCGAGGTGGTGGATGGTTCCGGCCGGGTTTCCAACTGGCTGTTTCCCAAATATAGCATGATCGCTGATACGATGTTAATGGGGGGGTTTGTGCCCGAGGTTGTTTTCCATGTTTTACCCTCTCTTCAAATTTCGCCGAATGAGGGTCCGGGCGGATCTTTGATTACTTTGACCGGAAGTAACTGGGGTGGTACTCCCACGGCGGTATACCCGAAGGACATGACAATTGGTGGTATACCTCTGCAAGTCGAGGGGATCCCTGTCATGAAGGACTTGGACCACGATGCGGCTGTCCTCGCAGCAAAGGTTGGGCCAATAGATATGTTTGTTAAGTTCGGTCTAGCTGATGATTTCCAGGTCAATGCTGTTATTCCGAGGATGATTCAGAGTGGAAAGCATGAGATAGCCGTAACTGGTGGTGACCAGTTGAGGTTGGTGAGTGTGGCAACTGCATCAGCCACTGCCGGGCCATGGACTGAGACTTCATTCAATTCCATGAATTGTATGGCAACTGGCTTTGTCGGTGCCCCGCTGAATCTGTGGTGTCCCTGCCCGGATGGAGGAACCGCCACGGCTAAGGCTACTTTCACGATACCCCCTCGAACCGTCACTGCCACTCCGGGTGATGGCGCCCCGGGCAGCACAGTTACCCTGACAGGTGAGGGATTCCCTCCCGGTGAACCTTTTAATTATGAATCCGCAGGTGTTGATTATGATGGTAATGGTTTCACCAGTTTCCAGCATAACCTCGGCGGCATAGCGGTGTTCAAGTATGGCAATACCACCAAAACGGGAACGGTGGCTATCCACATTGAGGTTGATGATGGAGGTAACTTCTCTGTCCTGGGCACCATCCCGGAAGATGTGACTCCGGGAGATGGTGGTGCGATCATCGTTTTCTTTGACCCTACCGATACCTCCTATGATGGGCAAAATGATCCGGAGGGTGACGAGTTGGCAGTAACGGCTACTTTTGTGACTGGCAACCGTGAACTGACTGTTATCCCTGATAATGGCCCGTATGGCACCAGTATCATGATCAGTGGCGGTGGTTTCGGCTCCGGTATCGATGATGGTAATACTGGGCCTGATCTCTATATCAATGATACGAAAGATAATGATACCAATCTTGCGAACCTGAGCAGTTCTGGAGATGTGATTCCGAAAATCATCAAGGTTGATGCAGACCTTAATGCTGCCAACGATGGTCTGGGCTTTAATTACGGCGCAAACACGGTGGAAGTGCGGGCTGAAGATAACGGCGGCCGTACCTTGCGGGCCAGCGCCACGTTTGAAATTACTCGTCCCACGCTGGTTCTGGATATGGAGCAGGGCCCGCGCGGAACGCTGGTAACCGTGGAAGGCGATGGCTGGCTGCCCGGGGATA
>CAZJQZ010000222.1:0-2457 GCA_964548045.1 uncultured Dehalococcoidia bacterium
CCAATATTCCGTATATTGCAAGGCCAAGAGCGTGGAAAACTACCTTCTCTTCCAGCTAATCCTATAAAGATTTTATCCTGTGCTGTTAGATATTCATCAATGCTCAATATTGGTCTGAAGGCGGCTTGCCTTGCTTTTTTGGTTTCCTCGACTTGTCTTTGTGCAGATATCGTAGCCGTGAACGCAGTAAAAACAAGCCCTGTTGTGAGTGTTAGGCTGACACAGTCAGCAGTGTCCAAGTTGGAATATTTACCCATTACCCAAATGCAAATTATAATCACAATACAAGGAATGCCATACCAGCGAACATTGTTTTTGTTCATGACGGGTTCTTCCTCCCTGTGAATTGGGCACAATTCATTGTGCCCCTACGGTTGCTGGCCAACGAAATTTGCCAGTAACCTACTCCCCTCAAATGTTAAAATTGATTCCGGATGAAACTGAACTCCCTCAAGCGGATACTCTTTGTGTCTAAGTCCCATTATCTCGCCTTCGTCTGTCCATGCCGATACATATAATTCTTCTGGCAAAGGCTCATAAGCTATAAGCGAATGATATCGCGTTGCCTCGAATGGTTCGGAAAGTCCGGCAAAAACCCCTTTGTTATCGTGATGAATCATCGAGGTTTTTCCATGCATGAGTCGTTGAGCCCGGTCCACTTTTCCCTCGAAAGAATGCGCGATGCATTGGTTTCCTAGGCAAACACCAAGAATTGGCACTGTTTTGTAGAATGACTTAATTATATCGTTGGATATTTTTCCATCTTCAGGTCTTCCCGGTCCCGGTGAAATCACGATCCGCGCTGGATTTAGCTCAGCCACTTTTTCTACGGTGATCTTGTCATTGCGAAAGACTACCAGCTCCTCGCCTAATTCACCCAGCATTTGGACCAGATTATAGGTGAACGAATCGTAGTTATCAATTACCAGTATCATGACGTTGCCTCCTCTGCAATTGAAATCGCTCGCTCCAAAGCCCTGGTCTTATTCATGGTTTCCTCGTATTCGTTGTAGGGATCGGAATCGGCCACAATTCCAGCACCGCCCTGCAGGTAAACGGTTTCATCTTTCATAACCATGGTGCGAATTGTGATACAGGTATCCATGTTTCCGGCGAAATCGAAATATCCCACCGATCCGGCATAGGGGCCGCGTTTGGTTTTCTCCAGTTCGGCGATGATCTCCATAGCCCTGATTTTAGGTGCTCCGGAAACCGTTCCTGCGGGGAAAGATGCTCGAAGCAGCGAAAAGGCATCCTCGTCTGAATTGAGCTTCCCCTGCACTTCCGAGACGATATGGCTGACGTGCGAATACTTTTCAATCACCATCAACTCAGGGACCCGTACTGTTCCATATTCACAAACGCGTCCAAGATCATTTCGGGCCAGGTCCACCAGCATCACGTGTTCAGCACGTTCTTTAGGGTCGGCCAGAAGTTCGGTGATGAGTGCCTGATCTTCATCTTCCGTTGTTCCTCGCGGGCGAGTGCCCGCAATTGGCCTGGAAATGGCCTGCTTGCCAAACGCTTTAACCAGTACTTCAGGACTCGATCCTATCAGTTGAAAATCCCCGAAGTTGAAATAGAACATGTAAGGTGAAGGGTTGAGCATCCTCAGTGCCCGGTAGATATCGAATGGTTTGGCTTCGGTTTTTCGCCGCAGTCTTTGGGAAAGGACTATCTGAATAGCATCGCCAGCGGCTATATATTCTTTGGCGGTGCTCACAATTTGAGCAAATTCATCCCTGGTAAAGTTGGAATCGAGCCGACTTTCTTCAGCCGGAGCGTTTGTAGCAATGAATGACTGGGTTTGAGAAGATAGCGACTTGCTCAAGTTGCTGATCACATTTTCGATTTTTAACACGGCTTCGTCATATGCCGCATCGGCATCGCCATCAACATAGGCATTGGCTATAATCTTCATCTTGTGTTGAACGTGGTCGAAAGCCAGCATGGTATCGGTGAAGAGGAAAATGCAATCGGGCAGATTGAGTTCATCGTCTGGAGGCTGCGGCAGTTCTTCAAAAAAGCTGACCATATCATATGACATGTATCCGACTGCCCCGCCACAGAAAGGGGGCATTCCGGATATGCTGACAGTCTGTCGTTTGCGGAGGATATCCTGAATCAGGTGTAACGGGTCCTGCTCTTCATTCAGATTTATTTCTTCGGTGGCATCGGTACCGTTACGAATCGATACCCGATTTTCTCTGCTTTCCAGTATCTGCGAGTGTCCCAGTCCCATGAAGGTATAGCGCCCGAGGTTTTCACCACGCTCCACGCTTTCCAGCAGGAAAGTCGGTGGTTCCTGCCCCAGCCTGAGGAATAGTGAAACAGGCGTATCCAGGTCAGCCGCCAGTTCACGGTAGACCGGAATCAAATTCCCTTCTTTTGACTTTTCTTTGAATAGCTCTCTATTTGGAAAGTATTTGCCAGCCATTTTTCTCCTCCAAAAATTCA
>CAZJQZ010000223.1:0-2411 GCA_964548045.1 uncultured Dehalococcoidia bacterium
TTGGCATTCATCCTTTGCATTTGCGAAAAAGGCCTCGATATCCCTTACCAGTTGCACGGATTCGCCGTGTTCCAATCCATGAACAGGAATGATATTGTCCAGAACATGTTCTTCGTCTGGTATCAGAGGTGCCAGCTGAGGATTTATGGTTTCCTTGTCTTCAAGATTCAAAGGGTCATCTTCCTGATAGTAAAGGACCATATCCACAAATTCCTGATCGTTCCAAAGATATTGAGCCCCTGCTTTCCGGGCTTCTTCTTCTGCCATTTTGAGGATAGTTACCGGGCCCACAATGGAATGGATTTGATCGCCGTGTGTTTCAGACAGATACTGTTCAAGTTCATCCAGAAGAGTCAGGGTTTCGGTGGAGAATATCCTCTTGAAGCCTCCATCCGATTCATGGCACTCAAGAAGGATCACATTTGTTTCGTTTCCAAACCGTTCGTTGTAGAATTCGGTATCCCTGAATGCCTTTTTACTGGGGGAAATCAAGGTATCGAGCCCCGCTTCCTGTTTCAAATATACGAGACCCGGGGCCAGTATTGCGGTTATAATAATCATCAGAAGGATGATCCACAGAGACCTGCGTTCAATAAATCCAGCCAGACTCCGTGGAAATTCTTTCATTTCATGGTCTCTGATGACTATCAGGTATAGAAGCTATGAGTTAGCTTCGGCGAATTGAGGTATTATTGAGGATCATTCGGCTGCCCTCACAGCCGTTACGAAGCTGGTCAATAGATATGCCTTCAAGGAAATTCCTGATCTGGTCCCTCCCCCACGACCATATTCCGTTGGTCAGATCTTTGCCTTCAGGGGAAAGCCTGCAGATCACACGCCTGCGGTCATTTGGATCTGGATCACGCAGGACGAGACCTTTTCCAACCAGGTTATCCACGATCCCTGTCGCGGTTGATGGAACAACTCCTACGGATTCGGCAATAGAGCTCATCGGGCTGGATCCGAGGGTTCGCAATCCCAGCAAAACCCGAAGCTGGGCTACTGTGATATCTGATGCCTTAAGATCAATAGTAAAGGATGGGGCAACATATTCAAACAACGCTCCTATTGAATCCAGGAGTTCTTGAATCAATTCTTCTTTTTCATTTTCCATAGTTTCCCTCAAAAGATATTTCGAGTTTCCGTATATTTCGTGCAGCCTTAATAATATCCTATTTTAACTCTCCGGTCAATAGAGATATTATTATTAGGCCTGCACTAAACGACTTGACATAGCATCCCTTTTGATGCTATATATGTAACACGCTTATCTCTCAGATGGGGATTGAGAGTGTTAATGGTGAGTGAGGTGAAATATGCTCAGAAAAAAGGTGCTGATAGTCGATGATGACCCTAATCTTGTCAAGGCCCTAGGATTTGTTTTGAAGCGAGAGGGATATGATTTTGACACAGCTGCGGATGGAGAAGAGGCAATAGCTAAGGTGCATGAATCAGAGCCGGGAGTCATTCTGCTGGATATAATGATGCCGCAAAAGGATGGCTTCGAGGTATGCGAGGAAGTAAAGGGCACTCCGTCTTTGAACGATATTCATGTTGTAATTCTTAGTGCAAAGAATCAAGAGGCAGACATGCAAAAAGGTTTCGCCGCAGGCGCTGACGAATACATTACCAAACCATTTAGCCCTCAGACAATCGTCGATAAGGTCAAAGACCTGCTCGGAGACCCCGCTTAACACGATCAAGTTCCCCTTTTCCTGAAGCACTGTGCCATTCCAATCTCGCAATGGTAGCATCAAAAATGGCAACAAAGAAGAGCAAACGTGAAAGTCCGGTTCTCGCTGTCATTGATGCTATACCCGATCCCGCTTTCCTGATCGATAGCAACGGTACCGTTCTGCACGTAAATTCTCCCTTCGAGAAACTTCTGAACCTCAAGAAAAAAGAGATCACCGGAAAACAAGTCCTGAAAGCGAGTTTCCTGCCCAAGGATGCACAGCAACTCCTGAAAAAGCGGCTGAAGAAGTTAGAAGAAGGAAGTGCTGTAAAAGCGCTAACTCCACATGAAATTTACCTGCCCGCAGAAAGCGATACTGAGACATATGTAGAACTTACTGCCAACTCCATTGAATATGATGGTGCGCCGGCGGATATAGTAGTATTGCGAGACATCACCGAGCAAAAGCGCTTGGAAGAGATGCTGAAATGCACCGAAGAAACTGCTGCCCCCCCAATCAGCGAAGACACATCGGACATCATCGTGATGCTCGATAAAGACGCCGCCATAACTTACTGCAGCCCCTCCACCACAGCTATTCTGGGATACGATCCGGAAGAATTAACCGGAAAGAATGCTGTGGAACTGGTCTGCCCGGACGATACCTCAAAGGTAACTTATATCTTCACCCCCGGAGAACAACCGCTTGATTATGGCACCTTAGTGGAATTCCGTT
>CAZJQZ010000224.1:0-2403 GCA_964548045.1 uncultured Dehalococcoidia bacterium
GTAAGCTGCTCGAGAAACAGAAAGAGGGTAAAAAAAAGATGAAAAAAATCGGCCGAGTCGAAATCCCACAGGAAGCCTTTACGACAGTGCTGAAAGTGAAATAATGTCAATAAAAAACCGGGGCGGTTTTTGATGCGCCCCGGTTAATTGATACATTCTAACTCAGAAACAGAATTATGCTGCTGATTCCTCTGCTAACATAGCCATTACTTCAGCGACTGCATCAAGCACAGCATTGAAGGCCTGATCCTGTTCCTCATTAAGGAACTCACTGTATTTGCTGTAGTTTTCCATGGCCAAATCATATGCTGCTTCTACGGCTTCGAGATCAAAATCTTCACCTGCTTCTGCTTTAAGGGCTGCTTCACGAGCCAGTAAAGCTGTCCAGGCAGCTGAGAGGTCGAGCAGGTGCTTGGCATATTCCTCATCACCCATCTCCTCCCAGAATTCATCGAAGTATTCATTGAGCAAGTCGTAAGCTTCCCAGTCTGCGGCCAGTTCCTCAGCCGTGGCACCCATGACAAACTCGGGGTCGATCAGCGGAACGTCTTCCGACTGTGGATCATCTGGCGGAATAACGAGGTAATCACCCGGCTCAATCAGGGGAGCTTCGGGAGCAATGGCCAGGCTGGTTGGCTGAGCAGCGGGGGCAGATGGCAGGGTTAGCGGGGTGAAGGGGAACCCGAAGTCACCTAAGCCGAAGTCGCCTGAGCCGCCACCACCACTAAAAGCTGATGTGATTGCAAGCACGCCATTTATATATTGAATATCATAGTTATCTGCCATGTAACCATATGGTGTTATATTGTAATTGCCTAAGAGCCACGCACCTTGGCTGTTTCCAGTGTAGCCAAGAGAACCACCCAGAACATTGTGGTCTTCGCCCGGAACAAAACCACTGAAAGTCACTCCGGCCCCACCGGCAAAAGGCACGCCATCGTAGTTTTTACTGTGATTGTTGGCAGTTACTAGAAGAGGTGCTTTAGTGATGTCAAGTTCACCAAGTTCATACTTGATATTGTAATTAAGGCTCTTTAAACCGGCAACCTCGATCCAGTAGTGTCCGGCATTCTTAGCTTCGGTTGGAGGACTGGCAAAAGTAATGAATTGAGGTGACCCATCAAGGTTAAAGTCAAACCTGCTGTCAGGGGAGTTGTGGTGATAACCAAAACCGTTATAAGCAAGGCCGTCATAAACCTTTGAATCACTGTTTGCAGTGATGGTAATGGTCGGTTTATCCGGAAGTACCGGCTTTACACATTCCGGAGCCAATCCACAGGATCTAACCAGCCCCAGGGTATCAAACAGATTGCCATACCAGTTATTGCAGCGGGCATCAACCATAAAGAAGTTGGGAGAATAATGGATTTGCCCATTATGTTCCACCAACCCGCCAAGGTTCATTATGCCAACCAGGTTTTGTTCGAAATCAACCTTACGGATGGTGAAATTAGCTGGATTAATTAAGCTTAAGTAGGGGAACTGGAGGCAGCAAAGATTAAAGTAATCCCACTCGAGATCAAGACCATGAGCACCCAAAGCGCCGACATTAATACCGATTGGTGCTTGGTTGATCTTTCCACCGCCAAAGGATACATTATCGATATCACCATAAAATGCAATCCCGGCCGAACCAAGATGAGAGCCCGTTTTCTGGACGGTGATGTCGCTCATGAATATTTCAGGAACATCAGTGAAGGAAATACCGTTGCGGCTGAATTTCTCGACGTTAACGTTGTTCAGGTTGGCTTTGCCGACATCGTTTAGGTCAACGCCGCCGATGGCATCATTCCAGTTGTAGGAATCAACTAGAACACCCGCAATATCAAGGGCACTGTCCAGGAGACTGCCGAAGTCGAGATCCATTCCTGCGAAAAGATCAAACCAATCGCTCAGATCTTGAGGTTGATCACCGATTAGCTCCCACATAAGCTGTCCAAATTCACTAGGGCTCAGTTGTTCAAGCGCTACATCGAAAATAGCAATTTTAACAATCTCTTCCATGTCAAAATTGTGGTAGAGTCTTCCTGCCCCTTCAACAGTGACTTCTTCCATGGTGAAAGAGTCAACATCGTTGATGTGGATGAAGTAATTTTCTACCTGGTTGAAGGTGAAGGACCAGTTGTCACGGTTAGCTAGTTTTTCTGGACTAAAAATTAAATCAATTAGAATAGAATCTCCAGAGTAGCTTATGTTAGAAAATGTAGGTAGATCATTTTGTTTTAGATTCAGGTTATTGATGTGAACGTCATTTGTCAAAACCCAATTGGCAAGATCGGATGCCCCTTCTTCAGTCGGGTAGCCGTGTTCCATTGGGCCAGTGTAGAATCCTGTTACGAAGTTTGCAACATTCGTCCAGCCTTCAGCAGTTGGTTCCCACTCGGTCCAAGTATTTGTTACTTC
>CAZJQZ010000225.1:0-2381 GCA_964548045.1 uncultured Dehalococcoidia bacterium
ATGATGAAGATCTGGTGAGAAATGATACGAAATGGTATCCCATCCTGACCGAACCATAGGGTTCTTTCTGAAAAACAATCCAAAGAGATGTTCAATGGCGATACACAATACAGAAATATCTGAGGACGAATACAGGAAAGAATTCACCCCGGATACCGGACGTTCGGTTCGGTTGATGCTGAAAAATATTCTACTGCATCCAATCCTTTTTTTGCGGACACTCCGAAAACATGATAACCTGGAAAACCATCTGGATGAATATGCCCACCGGGTTTCGTTTGGACGTACTGACCATCCACTCGATGACATCGGTCCGATGGAAACCGCCTTTGCTGTTATTCCAAAGATGATTTTCCGCAAGTCTGAATCGGTTTTAAGTGTTCAACTCGAAAAGCAGCAGGGTAATCAATTCATCTTCAGAGCCAAAGCATTCAACATTTTTAAGTTGATGAAACCGGAAAATTTCTACAAGCATGTCTACGAATACAACGATAAAACTCCTTACAAAACCCTGTATCTGTGTATCAATATCCTCCGAGATGATGCCTATCGCGTACGACTTCAAAAATCACCTGAATTCGATGAATCCTTCACCCCAATGGTGGTCAATGATATTAGCTATGATACCTGTCAGGTGGATTTAGAAGAAGATGATCTCTGTTATCGGCTGCAAACTGGGAAGCTTAGTCTGCACATCTACAAAACCGACTCCCGAATTGAACTTTACGATGCGAAGGGCAACCGAATCACCCGCAGTGGCGGGCGTACCGATAACGGTTTCGGAGTGGCCTACGATGCCTACCCCATGGGTTTTATTCGAGATAAACGCCATAAGCACTGGTATGCAGTGAATTCCTTTGAGCTATCTCACGATGAATCGATCTATGGACTGGGAGAGCACTTCGGACGCGTCAACAAGGTCGGGGAGACTCTGCGACTCTGGATTCATGAAGGCACTGGAAACACCACCGGCCGTATCTACAAATCTGTGCCCTTTTACGTCAGTACTCGTGGTTACGGAGTGTTTTTCAATCAGACCCACCCGATGACCTTCTGGGTAGGCACCAAGGAGAAATCGAAGGTACAGGTGGCGGTTGAAGAAAAGAAACTGGATTACTATCTCTTTGCCGGCAGCATCAGGGAAATACTGGGCAACTATACCGAGCTCACCGGCCGTGCCCCTGTAATGCCCAAATTCTCATTCGGTACGTGGATTTCCCGAATGTCCTATCTCACTCAGCAGGAAGTT
Organism: uncultured Dehalococcoidia bacterium; assembly: GCA_964548045.1. Classification (GTDB taxonomy): domain Bacteria; phylum Chloroflexota; class Dehalococcoidia; order SZUA-161; family SpSt-899; genus JBGLNL01. Next base: position 1,250 of record CAZJQZ010000225.1, read on the forward strand.
CTAGATGTTGCCACCATCCTCAGGCAAAACAAATTCCCTGCTGATGTTATCCATATTGATGATCGATGGTTCTCAGAAGGCTGGAAGTGTGACTGGCAATTTGAGTCAAGTACTTTTCCTGCCCCGGAAGAAATGTGCAAACAATTGCACGAGCAGGGATTCCGGGTATCGATCTGGCAGGAACCCTATGTACTGAAAGCAACCAGCGTCTGGAAGGAAGCCAGCCGTAACAAGTATGTGGCCAAATGCAACGTACCGTTCATATTCTGCGGTGCATTTGAAGCTGCTCCCATCGATTTCACCAATCCCGAAGCTGCACAATGGTATCAGCAGCGACTTATCAAACCGCTCTTGGAAATGGGTGTGGATGTTATTAAAACCGATTTTGGAGAAGGTATTCAACCGGGGATGCAATTCAAAGGTGGTAACGGGCATGCGTTGCATAATGTCTACCCGTTACTTTATAACAAGGTTGCATACGAGATAACGGCCGAGGTTCATGGCGAAGAGAACGCGATTGTCTGGGGCAGAAGCGGATATGCCGGTTCGCAGCGTTATCCGGTTCAGTGGAGCGGGGACAACTCAGCCAGCTACGGTTCCATGCAGGCATCTTTACGCGGCGGATTGTGTTACGGTCTCAGCGGTTTTACTTACTGGAGTCAGGATACTGGAGGGTTTACGGGCGTACCGACCGATGAATTGATAGTCCGTTGGACGCAGCTTTCTGTTTTCCAGTCGCACATGCGTTATCATGGATGCTATCCTTTCCGGGAACCATGGAATTTCTCAGTGGAAGCACAAGATATAATGAGGGATTATCTCAACCTGCGCTATCAACTGATTCCCTATCTCTACAGCGAATCTATCGATAGTGCTGCATCGGGATTGCCTTTACTTAGGGCCATGGTAGTGGATTATCAACATGATCGGACTGTTCACTCCATTGATGATCAATTTATGTGCGGAAGCAATATCATCATAGCTCCAATCATGCGTGAAAGCTCCGAGCGTACTTTTTATTTACCGGAAGGTCTGTGGTATGAGTTTTTCACCAAAGAATATATCGAAGGGAATCAGTGGATTACCCGTGAGTACGATCTAAAGATGATCCCTGTATGGTTACGAGGAGGAT
>CAZJQZ010000226.1:0-2380 GCA_964548045.1 uncultured Dehalococcoidia bacterium
TTAACCCTGACAAGGTAAAACCCTTTCCGATTGAAGATGTTACCCAGTCCGCCTATATTGAACAGGCTCAGGCCGAATCAAAAATGGATGACATCACAGGGGATCCCGCAGAAGGTCGCGGGGATGCCCCGAAGAAAGCAAGTGAAAGCGCAAGCATGACGAATCTCAGAGCTGCTGGCGCTGCGGGTCGGATTGAATTAAAGATATGGTGTGCTCAGTTCTCGATCGCTACGATGTATCGTGATATGTATCGACTGGAAAAACAATTCGGGGATCCTAGTAAGTGGATCTCTATCATGGGTCCGGAGGGTTTCGATTATAACTACCAACACGGAGAAGTTTTTGTTGATGATTATGAGTTCGATTATACTCTCGGCGGTTACATGGGTAATCGTATGGCTGATTTTCAGCAGTTTGTCCAGGGTCTCGGCATTTTGAAAGACATCCCTGGTGTGCTGCAGGAATTCGATCCGAAGGAAATAGCCAAGATCTTTGCGGAACGCGCGAATATTCGCGGTATCGACCGTATCCTGAAGAAGCCCGGAATCATGTATGAAGGGTATTACAGGGATCCATACGATGAGAACCGCCGGATGTTCAGCTTCAACGCTATGATTGAAGTTCTCCCTGGAGAGCTTCACACGAAACACATCCCGATACATACCAAGATGCTTGATATTACCGGTCTTCCTGAAGCCATACGCGATCGTGTCAAGGCTCACTATGATCAACACATGGCCTTATTCATGGAAGATCAGAGAGCGCAGGGGAGTGTCGGGGGCCAGGTATCACAGCTGCAGCGGATGATAGGGCAAGCTGCCGGAACATCACCGATCGACCGGATGCCCGCAGGATCTCTGCAGGAACAAGCTGTTAATCAGGCTGCAGGACCAGCCGGATTAACTGAAGGCGGGGCAAATGCCAGATTCTAACGACTATCTCAGACAGAAAGAAGAAGAGATCCGTAAGGAAGCTGCCGAAGCCTTCAGGGAAAAATACGACTTCTCGCTTGAAGAAGTTGAAACCTTTGTAAAGCATTTAAGTAACGAAAATTTTATTACTCTTCTGAATCGCTATTTTGATAGGACGGAAAAAATTGCACATGAAAAGGCTTTTCCAATAGGTGAACCGCTGTTAACTTTGACGGGATACCAGGAGGTCGGCGGCGTTATCAACGCTCTCCGGACAATAAAGCTGGATCTGGAGTCTGCAGTTGCGGAATATCAAAGCTATAAGGAAGAAATGGACAACCTTTTTAGGGAGGTGGAATAATGTCACCTACGGAAGAATTAGGTCAAGACCCGTCGGGAAATGGCAAAGGTGGAGCGCTGGATGGTCTAACGGTAGACGATTCAGGGAACGACAAGAACGAGCCTGGCTCTAACGAAGAGAAGCTGTTCTTGGGTAAGTTCAAGACAGAGCAGGAAGCAGCAGATTACGTTGCTAATCTTGAGGGCAAAGCGAACGAGAAAGAAGAGAAGGCTTCATTGAAGCGTATTCTCGATCTCAGACGCGGCGACAACCCTCCGCCGGTTAATGTTCCAGCCGCAGCCGCAGCAGCACCAGCGGCAGCAGCGGCGGCAACTGCGACCGATCAGAATGAATCAGGACCGAGTGTTGATACTCTTCGGCAGATAATGCGAGAAGAGATAAATTCAGCAGTTAACCCTCTCAAAGAGAAGGTTGAAGGTCAGTCTGATGTTGCGGACGCTCAAGAGATTATGCAATATCCAAATTTTGAAAACTATCTCGATGCTGCTCATTTAGAGGTTAAGCGGTATCCAGGACAGAGCTTGTTGAAGGCTTTCAAATCGGTTTATGATATGAAGGAATTTATGAAACCGGAGAACCAAAAGAAAGTTGTTCAACAGCAAGAAACCCCAGAAGAGCGTAACGAAAGAAAGAGGGTTGCACAAGTTGAAACCACTCAGAGTTTGCCGGGTGAAGAACTGGCGGACAAGAACGAGAAGGATCAGCTTAAACAACATCTTGGTTACAATCAGGGAGCGCCTGGTAGACAGGCTTAACTTTTAATTTGAGTAGTCGTCACGAAAGGAGACATGGTCATGGCTTTAACAGCTGCACAAAAGGCTAAGTTGAATTCCATGTGTCCGGCTGCCTATGATTCTCAAATAGGCACTGTGATTGACGGGAAGGCAGACATTGTCTCGACGGCAAGCGTTCCGCCTACGGCCAATGCGGGGAACGTCGGAAAGTTTTTTTTCGACACAACCACCCCGGATCTTTACTTCTGTTCTGACGCGTCAACGATGACAAAACTAACTTAGCCCATTTCACGAAAGGAATAGATTGTTATGACTACTCAAATTCGCGGAATGGTTGACACAATGGAAGTTCTCCAGGCAAGAAGGGATTTTGA
>CAZJQZ010000227.1:0-2364 GCA_964548045.1 uncultured Dehalococcoidia bacterium
CCCATCGGAGTTGGATGTAGCTCCCACCATAGCGAAGAATGGTCGTATCTTGAAAATCAAGTGCTTCCAGCGCTCCGGTATATTCGCCATCCGGGTCATACCATACCACCAGACCGTGATCGTTTACCTGTTTGGCGATCAGATTGCAGATGTGTTCGGCGACAATACCCATGGGACCGTTACCTCTCAGAGTTTAATTCGGCCGCTCTGGGAAACAACTCTTGCAAAGCCGAAATGAATTCATCAAGCTGAAGCGCAGGGCTATAGTAAGCGCTTTCCCTCAATCGGATTATACCCATCCGGTGCAGAGCGGAAAAATATTCGGAGACCAGGTTACCGGCCTCATTAACATAAGGGTGGGCGCTATATTGACCTCTAAGCACAAGGGCATATCGCCATTCTTCTTCCGAGGTCGTTGCGAGAATCGAGTATAGATCCAAGGAATGATAACGGCCAAATTCTTTATTGGAATCGTGAAGCCGATCTTTGAAGGCAAAGAGCTTCATCATCAAAAAGGTGTAAGGATGGGGAATGAAAATCTCAGATTCCCAAGGATTGCCTGAACTGAGTTTTCCCCTCAGAGATACAGGCAAAAGTCCCTCCTCCAGCGTGGCCGCCTCATCCACTGGATGGGCGTGGATGCCAACGGAAGGTTTGGGGCGTACACGGCGCGCGTCCACTTTCATCCGGGTACCTCGAAAAAAACCTTGCGGCCCAGTAAGAATGTCCAGTTTGACGCCCCCTTCAATATTCTCCCCCGGCCCGGGTTTCACAAATTGATATCTCTCGGCACCGGGGATAGCCTCATAGCCGAGCCTGGCAATTGCCTCAGCTAGACATTTCAATTTTTTCGATTCTATAAGGACTTCTGCTCTGAGAAACAGGTCAAGATCATTCGTTGAGCGCGGTTCCGGCCATTCCTTTAGCAGCGTTTTGATACCAAGCCGCTGGACATGCTCGATCTTAAGGTAAATGCCGAAACCACCGCCGATGATGAGCTTAATATCCGTATTTTCCATTTCGTGTAACAAGTCGAGAAGTGCTGTTTTAAGGTCAGGCATCGTGAGCATGACTACACCGTCTGAAGATTCTTCATGATGAGCGATTTCACCTGTTCGGCAGTTTCCTGATCCCGTTTGTCTCCAGCCATCAACTCTAAATACACCTGCACCGGCGATGCCCACCAGAAGTTTCCTTCCTGACGGGCATCGAAAAAGACTGTTTCATCGTCTGTCTCGACAAGTTCGAGATTCGGAAAACGATCCGATTGATCCCCAGGCAGCTTCTCCAACAACCCCTCCAAGCGCGGACAGTAGACCGTTAATAGATCCCCTCGCTGCATCGCTGCATATTGTGTAACTGATGATGTCCCGGCCGCAACAAGGGGTAGTTCCAATTTCCGTGATTCTGTCAGCAGCAGTTCCTGGAGGGTTCCACTCGCTTCCGGTACTTTCAAACGGACCCGCTCTTTCACGTTTGGAGGGAGATAGTTTTCAGTCAATTTTTCGAGAAGCTTGTCTGCTTGAAGCAGGCGAATGACATTATTGCGCTCGATGATCAGATCCTCCACCAGTGCCTTCAATGATTTTGACACTGTCGACAAGCTCATGGGTGTTTTGGCCCCATATTGTATGAGAATGTTGCGTTGGTTGATCTCCGCGCGCACTTCTTGAACGGTGTCGAAGCCGGATCGGAGGAGAAAAACTCGCCCCACCATGGAACTGTTTTTTCGGTAAATATTCTTGATCGGCGCAGAAGAGGTGAACCGGTTTTTTTCTCCGCTACGGAAGACAGCAAAGCTGCCCGGCACCACCACCCCATTGCCACACAGATCGATACCACTTATCTCTTCTCGCTCCAGCTCCTGCAATCGCTGTTCGCTTAGAAAGGGCATGATAAGCATGGGCTGGTAGCCCTGTAGGGGCGAGGATGATTTCAGGAGGTTGATTGCATTCTGAAATGACTTAGGGGTCCAGTTCGCTGTAATTTCTACAAAGAATTTTGCCGTCTTGTTTTTCCAGGATGCTTCAAGAAACGCATCGAATTTAAGATTTCCATCTGTCTCTGGATAAACTTGCAGCAAGCGTATCGACAGCGGAGGCAACAAAATCTTGCCTTGTTGCAGCTGCTCGATTATTTCTTTTTCGGTTATCATTTTCCTATTTACTATAATTTTCTTGGTCAGGAAAATATCATTTCTCAGGAAAATTTGCAATGTATTTTTAGCTGGACGGCACCTCAGTATTGTCTATTTCTTCCTGAATAGCTCTCCGTTTGGCTTTCACGGGTTCAACCTCGCAAAGATGTTCGCATGCTCCGCCATCCAAACCGTGATTACCCTGAGGGAAACACTATTTGGACCCA
>CAZJQZ010000228.1:0-2358 GCA_964548045.1 uncultured Dehalococcoidia bacterium
CCAGCTCCCTGTGGCAAATACCTCATTTCGGGCGAAATCAACATTGATACGGTGTTTGGTCAAATAGTCTTTGGCTTTTTGGGTTGGTCCAATCCAGGTTATCTGGGCAAGCTCATGCTCGGCATAGATACAGAATGCTATGGCGCCGTGATCCAGTCTTTCCCGGTAAGTTCTCAGAAGGCGATTGTCATGGGTATGACAGGAACGAAACTCAAACCCTTCGGCCTCCAGCCGGTCGGCCTCTTCATTACTCCAAATAACCTTAAGTGAAATACCTTCGACATTTGGCCGGTAATCTACCTCGTCTAACGGCGCCACATCGACCGTCACGCTACGCTCACAAAGAAGGGCCGTGTAGTAAAAGCGGCGGCTTGCCCATAGGGGCCAGCGTTTCACCACCTCCATTCCCCCCTTTTCCATGGCAATTGTTATCGCTAATTCAAACCACCAGAGTATCTTTTCAAACATTGTCTTCATTCGGTCGGGAATTTGAACCTCCCTCTGTCGCTCACCTTCAACGGCAAACATCCTCATATACTTTGAGGTGCAGCTGGGCAATATTGTGCCAGGATAACTCCCGTCTCGCCTTCAGCGCATTGTCATGATATAGTTCCATTTCAGCAGGATCGCTCAGAAGGCCCGTGATAGCTTCACCCAGGGATTCAGCTTCTGCTGGTGGTACCACCCTGCCGATCTGATAGCTTCGCACCATCTCACCGATACCCCCAACGTTAGTAGACACCACAGGTTTGGCATAAGCAATCACTTCCCTATGAAGCACCCCGCTCTGGGTAATATCCATATAAGGCAGGACTACCATTTCCGCCATTCCCATCAAGGCAGGGATTTCCTCATCGGGAACATATCCGCTAAATTCCACCTTTCCACTCAAGTCCAGCTCAGTTACGAGAAGCTCCAACTTGCGATGATACTTTGCCCAACTTGCAGGTGTTGCTCCTGCCAGCATCAAGACTGCATCTGCATATTCCCGAACAACTTGGGGAAAAGCGGCGATCAGATACTCAAGCCCCCTGAAAGGACGAATATAGCCAAAACGCAGTATCACCTTCCTTCCCTGTAAACCATACTTTTCCCGCAATGACTGGATGCGATTTGGCAACACATCATGCGGCTCATCTATGCCATGGGGAATAACCTCAATCTTCCGATTCGCCAAATGATATCGGGCAACCAGGTCTTCTCTATGTTCCTGTGTATGAACATGAATTCGATGCGCCACCTTATAACTGAAACCCTCGTAAAGGAGAAACAGCCAACCGAGCTTCCATTTCTTCAAATACCTCAAATATATTTCTGGTTTCTCGTGTGCAGTAATTACAATTTTCGTTCCGGGAGAAGAAAGCCTCATAGCAAACAAAAAGAACGGCAGCAGCGGCCCGCAAACAAGAGGGGTATATTGAATGTGCACAACGTCCGGTTTGGCTTGCCAGGTAGTCCTGAAAATCCCAAACCAAAGATTACGTAACTTTCCCTGAAAGAAGCAGACCCTCCTGTGGATCATCTCGACATGGAATCTTGCCAATTCGTCTCCCAAGCTGTGGGCATATTTTGAAATACCCCCCCCCTCTTGAGGATAACTACTTATCAGAAGCACTTTCATTCCTAACACCCTTGCCAATAATCCCCAAAAGAGCAAACATCCCTTCCCCCACCCTTATTATAGATCAAAAAATTCATCTCAATCTTCAAATATAACCCTCAAGACTTTGCCATCCATGTCGGATGGGATATTTGCCCCCATCAAATTCAGGATGGTTGGAGCAAGATCAAATATTTCAGCATCATCAACCATAGTTCCTTTCCTGATCTGGTTTCCATACGCCAGGAAAACCCCATCGCTCCGATGGTCCCCGGACTTCAATGTTTTTGGCGGAGAAAACAATTCCCCCGAAGGAAAAGCCAGCATAGATGCTGCCGCGTAAGCATAGTTCCCCATACAAAAACTGATATCCGGTAGTTTCTCCGACTTATTTCCCCAATACAGTTCTTCTCTCTTCCAGATTTCAGTCACCAAAGCTTCATTAGTACCGGGCACTTTCAGTAGCTTCAAGTCCTCGATTATCGACTCACGTACTAGCTCATAGTCACCAGGCTTAACGCTGCCCTGCGATGCTCGGTCTTCGAGATTGATAAAGATCGAGCCATAATAGCCAAAGGAATATGCCCTGGTATGCCTCCAGTCTATATCACTCCAAGTATAACCAAAGCCATCAAGTATCTTCTTTATCCACCCAGCAGTTCGCGTAGGTGATGGTTTGGCCATTCTCCCCAGCCCCATCTTGAACGCCATATCTATCAACCGGGTCGGGGTAATACCAAGAGCGTATAATAGCCCTT
>CAZJQZ010000229.1:0-2327 GCA_964548045.1 uncultured Dehalococcoidia bacterium
CTCCGTAGGTGGAAGTAGTGGTTTCGGCTGCCACCTCCCCATCGATCCACGCTTTCACCGCTGTGCCATCAGGAACCGGGGCACCATCAAGGGTTACCGTTCCATAATAGCCACAGACTTGAGGCTGTCCCTTCGCTGCATACGGCGGGATAAGTATCGCTGCCAGGATTATTATTACTGCAAGTGAAATCAATCTTTTCATGTCTATTCCTCCGCTCTCGCCTATGGGGCTTCTAGCCCAGCCAGCCGAACAGGTTCCATCCTGTAACCAATTCATACGTATGAGCGCTATAAACTATGGTGCAATCCTCGGTCACATTCACCCAGTAGCCCTGACCTTTGTTCAGGGTATTGAAAAAGATGCTTATCCAGGGTGGGAGTCCCGCTTTATAGACCAGCCATCCCTTGGTATTCTTGTCAAATGTCCACACGGTAGTATAGAGGCCATCAATAGCGGCGAAGCCCTGCTCAACGGTAATATCTCCCGAAGACCCGATTAACACCATAAACGGGCAGATAATCTCATCGCCTTCATCCTGAGTCACCCTAACCTTAATTACATAGCCACCCGGCATCACTCCCGGCACCGTGCCCACAACTTCAAATGCCCCCGTCCCGCTGGTGATCGGCAGTTCCCACAACGGGACAACCAATGCATTAGCAATGGAAATCTCCTGTACCTGAGCCAGTGGCGCAAAATTGATTCCTTTCACTATAAATGTCTCGCCCGCAGGGGCCGATTCCGGTTCTACGGTAATTTGCGCAACTCCGGTAGGCGTGCCGGGGGTAAAATCACCCATCACAACGAATGGACAAGTGACCTCTTCGGCTTCACTTTGAGTAACCCGGGCAGCAACCATTTGTGTTCCGGGCATTATACCCGGAATTGTGCCGATGACCTCAAAAGATCCCGTCCCACTGGTAACCGGAAGTTCATACACCGGCACAATGGGCGCATCAGCAATTAAAACTTCCTGCACGTATGCCAGTGGCATAAAATTAGTTCCCTTGACCGTCACCGCTTCGCCTGCGAAACCTGATTGCGGGCTGACCGTTATCTGAGCCGGTCCACTGGGAGTGCCCGGATCGAATCCTACAAGCACCACAAATGGGCAGGTAATGGCTGATCCTTCATCTTCGGTAACCCGTGCCTTAGCTACATAACCTCCCGGCGTCGCACCCGGAACCGTTCCCTCTACCTCAAATGAACCGATGCTATCTGTCAGAGGGAATTCCCACACAGGCGCAATTTGAGCATCCGCGAGGGAGACCTCCTGTACCTGGGATAACGGCATAAATCCAATTCCGGTCACAGTTATGCTTTCGCCGGGTGCTGCGGACTCCGGTTCCACACTGATTTGAGGGACAATTACAGTAAAAACGCTCTCTGGCGAAGTGTTTCCGATACTATCGTGAGCCGAAAAAAGAAGATTGAGATCACCCAACAACATAACATCTGGAGTAAATGCAGGAATAGTTAACTGCGCCCAAATATCGCCATTGCCATCTGGCTGTACCACAGCGACGGTATCCGCATCAACACCACGGTCAAGAACTTCAGCATAACCAATTGAAACAAAATTGTCTGCCTCAGGAGGCCAACCGGAACCAGTAGCTGTCACGAGGGTACCTCGTGGACCTCGATCACTGTCGAGTTCAAAGGTGGGAACGGTTACCGTGAAAACGCTCTGGAGGGAAGCATTCTGATTGTTATCGATAGCGCTGAACAAAAGGTTCAAATCGCCTTCTGCCATAATGGTGCCACTAAACCATGGAATACTGAATTGAGCCCAGATATCGCCGTTGGCATCGGGAGGCGCCACAGCCACGGTATCGCCGTAAACACCGCGGCCTGGAACGCCTGCATATTCTATAGTCACAAAACTGGTATCCCCCGGCAGCCAGCCATCGCCTTCCACGGTTACCAGCGTGCCGCGCGGGCCCTGATCCCTGTCCAGACACAGCGTGGGGCGGATTACCTCGAACAGAGCATTCGCCGTCAGTGTCCCACTTCCATCAACGTAGACTCGGACTTCAATCAGATTGTCATCGCCATAATGAAAATTGCGTTCCGGGGTAATAGTGAAAGTTTCGGGGATTACCTGACCTGAGGTAGTCAAAGGATCAAGTTCGGGGGCCACATCTTCATCATTAATGTACAAATCGGGCAGCAGCCCAGCAGCCTCCATGCCAAAGTTGCCGCCGCTCATAGTAATGGTAGTACCAAAAGGACCACTGTTAGGAACGACGGTCAATTCGCGATCGGTAACCGTGAACATGCCCTGAGCCTGCAAACAGGTGCCTGTCGTAGGGTCATAAACAGAAGG
>CAZJQZ010000230.1:0-2305 GCA_964548045.1 uncultured Dehalococcoidia bacterium
ACTCCCGAATCCACTCGAAATATATCCTTATGAGCAGCGTCCAGCTCGTAGATTGAAATGTAATTATTTGAAGTTCGTTTTTCGGGACCCAAAGTGGCATAATCCTCAAGTCCATCCAGACTAAGCGAATAACGCTGAGCAGCTTCATAGAGTGCCTGTGAGTCAAGGTTACTTGCCCCTACAGCCTCAACTGCATCTGCAATGATCTCAAACATCTGGTAGTAAGTGGCGGCGGCCGTATAGCCTATACCATTGAGAATAGTCTCATCAGCTTCGTCAGGGTGATATGTGTGGAGTATCTGTTTCGCAAGGTTGATTATGGGGCCATCTTCATTCCAATACTTGGCTGACCGATAGAACAGCGTTCCATCAACATCATCCCATGCATCGAAGGCAGCTATGTTCCCGAAGTATGCCAGGTGCGCATCATAACCAAGGAATTTTGCTGTGTAACCCGCCTGACGATACTCTTTGGCGAACCCAGCCATAAGCGTAGTAGGAGGCATTACATAATCGCAATCCTTAAGTGCTTCGACCTCAATTTGCCAGGAAAAACTGAAATCGGTGAAAAGCGAGCCGACCCACTTAAACTGTTCGGGATACTCATTGCAATACGCCTCAATCGCATCGGCAATGGTGACATCCAGAGGAATATTCCAGTTTGTCAGGCCAATCTTGGCAGGGCCATTGGTTTCATAATCCCAGTCGTTTTCAGCTATCCATTTGAGGAAAGTGTAGAATGAATCATCCTGTTTGTTCGCCAGTGCAAACACATATCCGGGAGGTGCCAGTACTTCCTCCAGTGCAATCCCGGTAAACATGATGATCTTTTCCTTATCAACAACGGGTTTCAATATGATTGGCGTATGTTCAATGGAGCTGAAAATCAGGTCTGCGCCGTTTTTTTCAACCACTCATAACCGGGAATATCTTTGGAGGAGTCATATTGACCGTCATAAGTGATTACTTTCAGCTCAATACCGGGGATAATGTCTTCTTCGTTGTAATGTTTAACCATGTCAGCAAGGGCCATGTCCATATCTATGTATGCGGATGCTGCCGGCCCTGTCTCGTCTGTGATGACACCTATGGTTAATATGATGTCCTCTGCTGGCTCAATGGTTGGCTCTGCGGATGGTGCTGGTTTCTCCTGTTCATCACCACTGCAAGCAATCAGCAACGGCATTAATATCAATAGAAGAGCGAAAACAGAGATTCCGATCCCGCCTGAGATTTTCATTCTTACCTCCCCTCATATGCTAATGGAAACCGTAATAAGGCCATGACTATTTGATGATTCCAACAGGGTCACCATTTATTCAAAGGTTCCTTTAGTAGCCTACGATGTCGGCAGTCCAGCCTCCATCAATGGGTATGTTTACCCCCGTAACAAAGCTGGAGTCATCCGAGACCAGAAAAAGAACCACACTGGCTACTTCCTCAGGGAGAGCCGAACGCCGCATTGGTGTTCGTTTGATAGCTTTTTCAATGTTAGTAGCTGTTTTGGCTCCGGTGCCGACGGCGCCTTTTATCAGATCGGTTTCCACAATGCCGGGAGCCACGGAATTCACCCTTACATTGTATCGGGCCCATTCTACCGCAAGCGTTTTAGTGAGGTTGATAATGCCGGCTTTGGCCGGTCCGTAATCAGATCGAAACGCAGTGCCTCCCATGCCGGCAAGTGAGGCCAGATTAACTATCCTGCCAAATCTTTGATTTACCATTTCCTGCCCAACTCGACGGCAGCACAGGTAGGTTCCTCTCAGGTGAACCCCAACCACTCGATCCCATTCATCAACTGAATGTTCAATTGCCGGACCAATTTGTGACCGAATGCCTGCATTGTTTACCAGTATATCGATCCTGCCCATTTCGCCAAGAGCTTTCTGAATCATTGCATCTACTTCGTCAGCTTTTGCAACATTGGCTTTCAAAGGGATCGCATTTCGTCCCATTTCTTTGATTTCATTGACAGTGTTTTGGACTGATTCCAAATCGGATACATAGTTTACCACCACGTGGGAACCCTCTCTGGCAAGAGCTAAAGATATGGCATGTCCAATTCCTCGTCCTCCACCGGTTACAAGTGAAACGTTTCCTTCAAGTTTCATGTTAATTCCCTAACCTTTATTTCACGGTAATACTCAACTTTAGCGGAAGAGTGACCTCTGGAGATTTCGGCCATTTCACAAGCTTCAGTGATCAGGTAGCAGGTCTTCCCATCAACTTCTTTTGCCATGAATATTCCTCGATCATTACATATCAGGGCTCAAGCAATTCAAAGCCTGTTGCTGAATCCAGCGCT
>CAZJQZ010000231.1:0-2302 GCA_964548045.1 uncultured Dehalococcoidia bacterium
CATCAGGTAGTCCTGATCTCCGGGACACCCGGTGATCTGCACATAGATGAAGTCCATTGTGGCGGGGTGTTCGTTCCAAGCACCGTCCCAGCCGTAAGTCGTGATCTTATCCAGTTGGTGAGTACCGGCATAACATACCCATTCATCTTCGACATCATCATGGAAGGGAGCGGGATGGCTGGTGGTGGTATAGTCGAAGTGATATTTCGTCTCATTCTGCTCGTTCACTTGAATGATGATATCGTCCAGCATCCGGGTTTCCATGACCCTTGGAATTGAATTATCACTGGTCGCCACCGGATTATCCGCCCGAAGGCCCTGATCCGGGGCATGCGGATTGGCACAATCCGGGCTGATATCAAAGAATATCTCCACACCGGGGTCTGTGCCGGTATCGTTGTCTTCGTAATTATAGGCGATCTTTTCCGGGTATGCCGACCGAATCCATTCCGGCCACACATTGCCCGTTTCTTCCACGTAATCCTGCTGATAATCGATGGTTACCCGCTGCCCGCTGGCGGCATATTCGATCTCGCTCACATCCCAGCGGTAGCAATGTTCCACATACGTGGGGCTGCCGGTATCTTCCCAGTATAACTGCCGGGCATCGTCATCATACCCATAACTATAGAGGTTGCCTTCGGTGTCATACACATCCCATCCCAGCTTGTTATTATCGCCATCTTCTGTAGCGGTTATCTTGTAGAAACTTTCGGGACTGGTCCGAAAGCGCAATTCCGGGTCGCCCGGAGCTACTTCGACGAGTTCATAGTTGACGCCATTTGTGCAAAAGAAATATGTATCCAGTTCTTCATCATAACGGACATTGCCCAGGTCGAGTGTCCATCCAATCCCTACCCATGATCCTACATCGGTCTTATCCTTCATGTTGTTGGGAGTATCACTGCTATAGGTTAGTGCGATTGAGGGCTGCTGGCCTCCTCTGCCCGGTGGAAGCGCAATAGGGAAACTCGCCACCGCCGCGCCAGTGTGCATTCCAACCTGGAACGACTGGATCATGCCCGGCCCGGAAAATATGGTATTGATATTCACAGAACCATTGCTAAAGTGGCTGATGCTGCCAGTGAGTTTTTTCTTTGCCCGATTATACACAGTAGGGACTATCTCCCATTCCAGTGTATCTTCATTGAATTGCTTGAACTTCAATGTTGCCGGGTCCATCCCCGCCAGGTCTTTAGCATCAAGTTGGATGATGACGGTTATATCCTTGCTGAACCGGGTGATTTTTTGGGTGGTATCTACCTTGGTCTTCCCATCGTCGCCAACCTTCACCGGATAGGCATTGAATTCAAAAACCCGGCGTTTGCCGGTGGGCGTATCCTGCCAGCCGCCGTGCTCGATGATTTCGATCTGCGCTTCCTGTTCCAATGCGCCTGCCGGGGCATCGAGCGTTAGTTTCTGGCTGCAAGATTCAAGAGTCATTGCGATATTTGGACCGGTCACAGCCGTGGTTTTGGAAGGTTCCTCAGAAGGCAAATCCGGCTGGCTGGCCGGTTCGACCGCTTCTTCTTCCGATACTGGTTGATCGGCAATGATTACCGCCGGAAGGGCGCTGAACAGAAACACCAGCGCCAGCGTTATGCCCAACAGCCAATAAAGCTGTGATTTCCTGCGCGTTTTTATCAGATTCTTCATCTCTTGCCTCCTGAGCTTTGCCTTTCGGTTTTGACAGTAGAACTAGCTTACAGATCAAGCTCACTATTCCGTTTTTCAATCCTTGAATCACCTATAAACACAGTAGCTAGCATCACATCAAAAATATTTTACTCTGTATGGAACGCCTATCCTAACTTGGTAGTTTTCTCTAAAGCCTGACGCAGTTCTACTAGGTCTGTGGACTCCCAATGTCGATTCGAAGCTATATCAATCAATTGTTTTGCTGCCATCATGATTGAATCTTTTAGTACCTGTAGACTTCCATTCCCAGAAAACATCATTATATCCTTTTCACTTCTTTGCACAAACTCAAGTATTAGAATATCTTCCGCAAGTATAGTTCCGCGTACTGAGAAAGGTCCATCCATAAATTGAAGCTCAAATTGTCCTTTATCAATATTGGTAATGGCTTTCAACCACCACGTTAAGATAACAATAGGAAAATCATTCCAGTCTTTATCGGGAAAGCAGATTTTATCTGCCACAAAACAGATTTTCCCGGTAATTACATTTTGGGGTGAAATACTAATGCTCTGTTCTTGAATTTTGACAATAATATCCATAGATATTACAAAAGCTCCGTTTCTGGATTGATATCATCAAGCTTCACTAGTGCCAAAGGGAT
>CAZJQZ010000232.1:0-2292 GCA_964548045.1 uncultured Dehalococcoidia bacterium
GCCCGCTTTCCTTCCCTTTACCATAAATTCCTGGTATGGGATTTGACGACCAATACCAGGCCAGTCAAGCTCCTCGATAATATGCTCAATAATGTGTTTGCCAAGAGCACGGTCTTTTATACCCACAAAAGCCAGGCTTAGTTAATCAGTTTGAAGAAGAGAAATGTCGAGCAATATATTTGACCTGATTTGCCACTCTGCGGAATACATCTGCAAGAACCAAAGGCCTTCCGGTGATATCCCTTGGTGCGAAGGCGGCAAAACTGACCCGTGGGATCACACAGAATGCGCCATTGCCCTCGACCTGTGCAACAAGCACGAAGAAGCCAGGAAAGCCTACTTGTGGCTGCGTGAAATCCAGAATCCGGATGGAACCTGGTGGTACAGCTATTACAACGGTCGGCCCAATGAGATGGCCAAAGATACCAATTACAGCACCTACATAGCGGTGGGGATATGGTGCCATTACGTCGCCACTGGCGATAAGGACTTTCTCCTGCAGATGTGGCAGACGGTGGAAAAGGCCCTCGACTTCGCCATCCGCCTGCAACAGCCAAATGGGGAGATCCACTGGGGAACTGATGAAAATGATAATATCTGGGACAAAGCCCTGATCGCTGGTTCAAGTTGTGTCTGGTTGAGCCTCAGGTGCGGCATAAAGATTGCCGGGACGATCGGCGTGGAAAAACCCGGCTGGGAAGAAGCGAGTGCGAAGCTGGCTGAAGCAATAAAGGATCGTCCCGAACTTTTTGACAGTTGCGGTTACAGCCAATGCGACTATGCTGTAAGCTGGTTTTACCCCGTGCTTACCGGGGTAGTCAATGGCGATAGAGGAAAGGCCCATCTGCTGGATCGCTGGGACGAGTTCGTCATCGACAAGCGGGGATGCAAATGTGTGGTGGAGGAACCCTGGTGGGTCACAGTTGCCGAAACGGCCGAACTGATAATGGCCCTGATCCGCGTGGGCGAACGGGACAGAGCCGAACAATTGTTGAATTGGATACTTGAACTTCAGAATGAGCCCGGCGTTTTCTGGGCGGGAATAAAAATACCGGAAGAGATGATCTGGCCCGAAGAGAAACTCACGTGGGTGTCCGCAGCCATAGCTATTGCCGCATCCGCCTATCTCGATGAAAAAAACAAGCTGGCAGCGGTCCTGTGGGGCAAGTTCGAGGAATAGTGCTCACCGGAGGTCCCTGATTGAACCCCAAAACTCCCCCTGATTTTGTCGGTTACGAAAACCTCATAGACTTTCTTCAAGAGAAGGAACTCCATAAGCTTGATGGTGACCTTGTTGAGATCGGCGCATTCATGGGTGGCGGCACTGTCAAGCTGGCTGAATACGCCCGTCAATATGGCAGGCAGGTGCACGTTATCGATATTTTTGAGCCGGTACTTGACCAGACCCTGAGTAAGAGCGGGGAAACCGCGTGTTCAGTATATGAAGCGTTTCTTGAGGGTCGCTCAATGCTGGAAGTGTATGAGGAAGCAACCAGCGGTTTCGATAACATTACCACTATCAGGCAGGATTCAAAAAAAGTTAGTTTTGGCCAAGCACAGAAATTCATCTTTGGTTTCATTGATGGATGTCATCAGGAATCGTATGTAATCAATGATTTTAATGTGATTTGGCCTCACCTCGTTTCAGGCGGCGTCCTTGGTTTTCATGATTATGAGTATGATGATTGGCCGGAGGTCACTGTAGCGGTTAAAAAACTACTGGCCGAGCATGGGAGCGAGATAACCGAAATGACCGAAATTACGGGTGTCTACGAAGTTAAGTCGCTTCTGGTGGTTAAGAAGTGACTCAGCCTTGTGTCGGTGCTATAATCACGCTTGAATATTTGCTTCTATCTGCATTGGAATAGTAAAACAGATGGTTGTTCCGGTTCCAGGCCCATCACTCTTCGCCCATATTCTACCACCATGTTTTTCGACTGCTCTCTTGCAAATAGCAAGGCCCAGCCCTGAAGATCCCAGTTGGTGCCCGGAATTGTCATCCCGGTAGAAATTGCCAAAAATACGCTCGGCCTGTCCTTCTTTAAGTCCAACACCGCTATCCTTGACGGAAACGATGACTTCTTCTTCGTTTGGTTGAGCGTGAAAAATCAGGTTGCCGCCATCAGGCATGAACTTGATAGCATTGCATGATAAATTGTCAAATACCTCTGCGAGCAATATTTTGTCTACCTTAATGATAATTCCTTCATCAATCCTGTTTTCTGCTTTGACATTATTCTGAGTGAAGTAGTGCAGTTTGTTCCTGATAAGGTTGTTAAGTTCGTTTGAGAG
>CAZJQZ010000233.1:0-2287 GCA_964548045.1 uncultured Dehalococcoidia bacterium
TACATGGGCTGGTATTCATTCAATCCCTCCATATGCTCCCTTTTATCGTCCTGGGGCTTTCGGCCGGTTTTACCAACATCGACCCTTCCTTTGAAGAAGCCGCCGAAGTTGAGGGTGCGAGCGGCTTTCGGAGATTTATCACCGTCTCGTTGCCGCTTTGCACGCCAAGTTATCTGGCAGGCGCGGTTCTCGTATTTCTGTGGCCCTTTACCGATTGGCTAACGCCTTTGATTTTAGGACAGGTGGACTTTCTCCCATCGGTTTCGTATATCAATATCTCCTATCACTTTACTGATGTACATCGCAAATACATGGGCATCGTGGCGGTGGTCGTTTCTTCCATCGTTTGCATTTCCCTTTTTCTGTTCGCCAGGTGGTGGGTCGAGAAGAAAAAGTATACCGGTCTTTCAAAAGGAACAACGTCTGAAGGCAGGGTGATTGAGCCAGGCGCTTGGGTAAAATCAGGCGCGTATGTATATATGGTGGTTATCGCCATTCTCGTCCTGCTCATTCCGATCGTGCTGGGGTTAGCCGCTTTTTCCAGGAGATGGACCTTCGAGATATTTCCAACCTATTGGACGCTGGAAAATTTCAGACTCATCCTACTGGAAAGTCCGGGTCTTATAAAAAACTCCTTCCTTTTCAGCGGAATCGCCCTGGTTTTTGGGATTGCTTTTGGGCTTCCGGTCGCCTATCTGATTGTCCGTACGCGTGTGCCGGGAAAAGATGCCCTCGACTTTGTCATCACCCTGATGCTGGCGTTCCCGGGTATCGCGATCGGTGTCAGTTATCTCCTGGCATTTTGGAAAGGCATACCGTTAGCTCATTATTGGATCATCATGCCCCTTGCCCTGTTTGCACGGCGGCTCCCGTATTTTTTGCGCATGGCGCATTCCTCTTACTTGCAGCTGGATCCTTCGCTTGAAGAGGCCTCCGAAGTATCGGGTGCAAGCAAAGTTAGAACCTTTTTTTATATATCTCTGCCATTGCTGCTCAAAGGGGTGCTCGTGGGCGTGGTCATGTTTTTTATCATGGCCTTCCAGGAGATTTCTACCGCGATATTCCTTTACAAAGGCGGATGGGAAACCTTGCCCATAGGGATCTATTTGAACTGGCATCGGGGTATGGAATTCGGAATCGCCGCCGCCATGGCGTTTCTGATGATTGTGATCACATTTATTCTCTTGCTGATCATATCCAGAATCGGGGGAGGTGTCCTCAAAGCTGCCTGGGGTGCCGAGGGGAAGTAAGGACCTGGGATCAGCCACCCAGTTTCAAAGGGTCTGAGTTTAGAAACCTGAATCTGAAACGGTGAACGCTGAACCTTGTTAAGGAGACAGATTTAATGGCATTCATAGAAATTAAAAACCTTTTAAAGCGCTTTAAGAAAGTCGTGGCAGTCAATCGCATCCAGCTTGAAATCAACGAAGGAGAAATGTTGACCCTCCTCGGGCCCAGCGGATGCGGAAAAACAACCACATTGCGATGTATCGCCGGCTTGGAGAAACCAGAGGAAGGGGACATTATTATTGACGGCAAGCCGATGCTTTCGGAGGGATTTGTCCAGCCGTCAAAAAGAGGAATCGGTATGGTGTTCCAAAACTATGCTGTATGGCCCCATATGAAGGTATTCAATAATATTGTATACGGCTTGAAACTTATGAAGATATCCAAGCAGAGTATCCAAGAAAGGGCGCAACAGGTATTGAAACTGGTGGGTTTAGATGGCTTGGAAGACAGATATCCGGCGCAATTGAGCGGCGGACAGCAACAACGGGTGGCGCTTGCGCGGGCTCTCGTGAGTAATCCTAAGGTGTTGTTGTTGGATGAGCCATTGAGCAACCTGGATGCCAAACTCAGAGAAGAGTTAAGATTTGAAATTAAGAGCCTGGTAAGGCGGATGGGCATCACATCGGTCTATGTCACTCACGACCAGGCAGAGGCGATGGTCATCTCTGATCGAATCGCGGTTATGGATTCCGGGAATGTGGTGCAAATCGGTACTGCTCAGGAGATTTACAAAAGGCCCACCAATCGATTTGTCGCCGATTTCATAGGCACCATGAATTTCATGTCTGGTGAGATCGTCCAGGTTCTTCAGGGCAGGGATGAGGCTTACGTGCGCACTGAATTCAGCGAGAGGATGCTGTGTAAGATATCCGATACCACGAAAACAGCCCCGGGGAAAAAAGTGTATGCATCGATACGTCCCGAGGATGTGGAGGTATTTACGGAACCCCCACAGGACAGCGAGAATCTGTTTAAGGGCACCATCGCCCACAAGGCG
>CAZJQZ010000234.1:0-2281 GCA_964548045.1 uncultured Dehalococcoidia bacterium
CAATGGGAAAAATGCAGTTATAATTAAACGAGGTAATCAATATTCTTAAAGACCGGTAAAGCTTTGATTAGTTATCGTATTGTGTAATTTTCAGATGGATTCTAAGCAGATTAGGTTTATAGCAGAAACCTAATACTCAGCCTAATTATCAGAACCACAAGATGTGGAAAGCTTGACAGAAGAAGAACAAAGTCCTTTTTATCCTGGCACGTAGGTCATATCCGGGAATCAACTTCAGAGATTTTTTGTAGCAATCGTGCCCAGTTCTTTTTGTATTCTTTCGTTGGCCCTTTAGATTCCAGAATATAGGGTATAAGTACACCCTTGTTTTGTTTTTTCTGTTTTCCCATGCTGATCCCGCAAGACACGGGACTGTAATATCAATAGTAATCACGCCCTGCGGGACTGCCCTTTGTTCGAAACATGTGAGCACATGGCTGCGAGCCACTCAAGGGCATCAAAACCTTCTCCTCTTTCCATTCTTTGAATTGTGAACTGACCGTGGATCCTTCTGGAATGTATCTCATTCTCTCTTGGGAAAAAGTAGGTGTGGATGATATAGTGGGCTAGATTTTCCATAGCCCGTTTATTTCCTGGCTCTATCCTTGGCCCACAAAAAACATTGAATCTGGAATGACGTCATGATAGCATCATATTCATAATTTCTTTAATGATTATACCTTTGGAAAGGAAGATCTTGAAGACCTTATACTTGAATATAGTTTTATAAAATGAGGAGGATTTAACCATGCAAATAATAAAGCACCGGCACCTATTCTCTGTAGTGGTATCTATTTCTATTTTGCTGGGTTTTGTCATATGTGCCCAGGGCCAGTGGGGTCCGCCAGGCGGACAGCAGCCCCAGCAGCAACAGCAGCAGTCGCCCTACTCGCAGTCGCCTCCACCTTCTCAAGGATGGGCTCCTCGATCGAGCAGTGCTCAAAGTCTGAGCGATGCTCTGGGTCGTTTCCGAATCAATCTCCCCCAGGGAGCTGTTCCCATGGGAGCTACCTACAATTTCAACCTTCCGGCCGCCATGTGCCAAGTGAGCATCATGACAATCACTCAGCATCAAATGTTCCAGATGCAACAGCAAAACTTCTCCGGAATGTTGAGGCAGATGGGCGCTAAGATAAACGCTGAGCAGCCCATGGATCTCAAAGGGCGTCCGGCACACTCTATTGCCGCCACCATGCGTAATCAGAATTCCGGTACGTCCATGCACTCCATGAACGTCTTTATCAGCAACCCAGGCATCTGGGTTCAGGTCATGGGCCCTGAGCAGAATATTAAGCAAATAAGCCAGATTTTTAATTCGGTATTGGGTGGTTTGCAGTTCTGAGTGTTTTCAAAGCGAAGGGAAAAAAGTACTCAGGTGGGAAAGGCAGGGGCTATGCCCTGCCTTCTTCACGTCGGAGCGTACACGAATGGTGTGACTCAGCACCTGGCATAGAGCCAATCGTATCGGTTACTGATTGAGCTTCCAGAGGGGAATCTCTCGGTAGCGGTTGTACCCTTCAGCTTCGTTCAGCTTTCGGACAATATCCTTAGACCACGCGAGGTTAGCACTACCCCGATCACCGGTCAAGCTGTCCTCCACGATACGACTCCCCCGGAAGACCTCGGTCCATTTGTCGTGCATCCTCTGCTGGGCTCTCTCCCGATTGCCGGTGGCCTGCCTGTAAATATCGCCGGCCTCCCTCAGGCTTTGCATGGCGTTTTCGATACGTTCCTGGAGCACATGCTGAGCCGTTCGCGACGATCCCCATATCTGGAGAAGAACCGGAAGATTCTGAGAAAAAGTTTCAGACGGAGAGGCAACATACGTGGTGTAGAAAACCCAGGTCCCAGCCGGGCTCACGTTGCCCAGCATGACATACTGAATACACCGGTACCGCCTGCCCGACATCTCATACTCGTAATCGATGTACGCAGCCTGCGTGTACCCGGGAACCACCGGTGCGGGGGCGGCTTCTACCAGGCGGAGCATCCTCCGTGTCGGTCCACCTCGCTGCTGGTTTGCCAGATTTAAAAACGAGTTATATGCTTGCATGGCGGTTACTGGATCTGTCGGGTCAAACACAGGCCCGGGATAAGGCATACCCGCAACGCTGGGCAATTGGGCTGCTGCCGCTCTTGTGTAAACATTGCTCCATATACCTCGCTCTATCACCCCATGAGGACCCTCAGCCGATGCCATACCCTTCTGTGCGAAGGTAATTACCCATCCATCCGGAATTCTCATCCAGCCGCTGCCGTCCGGAAATGGGGTATCCCGCCA
>CAZJQZ010000235.1:0-2262 GCA_964548045.1 uncultured Dehalococcoidia bacterium
GAGTAGCAATATTTGCCATATGATAGCTTTCTTCCCCTTCCGCTTCCATACGGGCAAAGGTGACCAGGTTCCATATGATGTTAGCGCACCGCCTTGCCTCTTTTTCTATATCTTTGAGAACCGGATATTTGCGATCGGTTTCCTCTGTGTGCTTAATACAATGCTGGGCGTAATTAATGATTCCTGTCATGGGATTATTCAGTTCGTGAGCAACCCCCGCAACCATCGTGCCCATTGACTTCATCTTCTCCGACTGAATCAGCATGGAAGTCTGCTCTTTGAGTTTCGCCTCTGCCTGTTTGCGTTCGAACAACTCCTTCTGGAGCTCATCGGTGCGTTCGACGACCTTTTGCTCCAGGTTCATGCTGTAATCTCTGAGGTCCTCCTGTGACCATTTGATAGTAGCTGCCATTTCGTCAAATACGCGTGACAGATCTCCAATCTCATCCTCCGCTTCACTGCCTAATCGATAATCCAGATTTCCCTCTATTACCTCCTGAACACCCTGATGCAGCTTCAAGATAGGCTTCGTGAATATGCGGCTAATCCAGAATGCCAGCCCCAGCACCGAAATAGCAACAGCGGCAAAAATCACAATACTCAGAAAAAGCGCGTTGCGGGTGTTTTCATCAAGGTCCTTTTCCAATTGTTCCATACTTTCGAGGGCCGCAAAAGCCGTATCCGCATCCTGCTCTACCATTACCGTCCATCCCAGCCCATCGAAGCCGGGAATCCTCATATTGACCGAATCATTGGTGGCACGGGCGTATCCGGCCACCACATCATCGTTGATGACATAATTCGGCTCAATGAGCACAGCATCTTCGGTAATCCTGTTCAGTACCTGCTGTTCAGAATCGGTCCGAACCGGGTTCACTTCAAGGAAACGATTATCGCTGTCCGTATTGGCGATAATCATGCCGTTACGATCAAAAACCATTATCCTATGGTCCATGACTTTTAGTTCGTACTCTTGCACCAGAGAAGATGGATGAACCTTTACCACCCCAACCAGCACCCCCAGAGGGTCACCGGTACTTAAGTCGTCCATCAATACTGCGATATCCATACTAAAAACATTAGAAAACCCCTCTTTAGGCATATACAAATTACCAACATACAAGCCTTGCTCCTTACCCAGACGCCATGAGGCCCCATCCGATTCAATATCCGGCTGGTCATAGCTAATCTCCTGGGTCACGAGATCACCTGTTAAATTGACAACATACGCATCCGCGAAATCCGGCATGCCAATAATTTCATCACCCAGGAACAGGCGCGCCGAAGCGCTGTCCGCCTCCTCTTTTGCCGCATTTATTACGGCTCCATCGCGTGCCCATGACCTGACGTTTTCAATCCGCTGGGCTATCCAGGTTTCCATATCATAGGAGAGAAGCCAGGCCAGCCCTGCTTTGTTAACGCCAACAGTTTCCTGCTGCAAGATATCCCGGCTATCGTCTATGCTTTCGCTGGCAAATTCCTGTGAATTCCACGCCGCTATGTATACCACCACTACCATGATCATTAGCGGGATCAGGCTTATGAGCAGCATTTGCAGAATAATCCTGGCTCGAAGGGTCTTTGGCACTATCCGTTTATTCCCCATACATTGAACCCTGCCACTTCCCGATTTCCTGACGATGCATTACGGTTTCCGATTCGCTCTTCGCCGTATTCATGGTAATTACCCTAGTTTAACAAGAAATATCCCCTTTCCCCTATACTACCCAATGCAATGCATAAATACAACAGTCAGGGAAAATTATACCAGATTTCACGATAATCTAAAGGTAAATCAATATTGCCCAAACTGTTATTATCCCATTGCGCCATGCTTTTAATTAAACTATAATCGAAACAGTCATAGAGGAATAAGAAACCAATGAACTTACGCTTCTGGAAAAAACTGATCAAGAATCAAATCAAGTTTGTTTTGGGCGTGTACGAAACGAATGCCCGTCTCAAATCAGAGAATTCACGGGAAATTTATAAATGGCAAGCTTGTGGAGCAGCTGCCGAAAAAATGCTCCAAGAGTTGCAAATGTTACCAACATTTGATGCAATAGACACGATTAACAAAGCACGGGTGTGTTTTGAACTTGGGCTCCAGCCTATGATCAGCGCGTGGCATATTGAGAGGGGCGCTGATAAATCGGAGGACGCTGTGCGCCTCTCCTACTCCAAAGCACAGGGGTTGATCGATGAGCTAAGGTGGACTCTTACACAAGACAGTATCGATTTGTATTTGTATTTTGACTGGGA
>CAZJQZ010000236.1:0-2251 GCA_964548045.1 uncultured Dehalococcoidia bacterium
GGAACAATGAACGATTATCGAAGCTGCCTGGCCGTTGCTTTCGTGCCACAAACTAATAAGGTGTATGTGATTGGTGGATATACTGGGGAGTATGGTCAGGACATGACGAATACAACGGAAGTAGCTGATATTTCGGACTTGAACAATTGGAAACCTGACGGCAATCTTCAGGTTATGACGAAGAGTTTATCAGCTTTGACCACCCCCGAAAGCATAGTTATCACCGGGGAATTCGGCGATACCGGCAATGTTGAGTATGCCTCCATTATTACTTCAGTAACAGGAACTGCCAGTTATTCTTTAGAGGACAGTTAAGGAACCTCTGAACAAGAGGGGACTTCGGGGGTCTGGGGGTGTCCCCCCAGCTATAAAAATCCCCCAAGATTGGGGGATACAGGGGGTTGATCAGAGATTCTTTAAATATATCCCCGAATCGTTTTTGGAACCAGTCGACATGAAAGAAAGCAGCGCATTAAATAAGAGGGAATTACGGGGAAAATTCCAGGATATGGAGAACCGTTTGGATGAGCTCGTGAAGCTGACCCGGGTTCGAAATATGGAAAATGCAAGGAAAAGGTATGAGGCTCTGGGAGAAAACCCCGATATACAGTACCTCGAAGAACATTATGCTAGTATAAGAAATCTCTTTAAACGCCGGCAGGAATATCCTCTAGATTTAGATATAGCCTGGTCAATCGAAGAAGAATTGCGGTATTGCGAAAACAAGCTTGCCCAGTGGCAAAAAGATAAGGAAGCTTTCAGGCGCTCGATCATGGAAGGCATCAAGTATTTGAAATCAGCAACCAGCAAATCCGGAAAACGCAATTCTAGTGCCACTGAGGAAGCAGACTATCACGTCGACCGCGCCTACAAGTATTATGTCGATTGTTCCGATGCCACTAACCTGAAAAACAAGCCTTGGCTGGAACACGAGGCAGAATTTCTTAGAAATACTAAAATCACAAACGGTAAAGGTTTAGAGCAGTTCTTTCCGGATAACCACACCATTTTTTACAGCCCCACTTCAAAATTTATGTGGAGCCTGCTGGAAGGAATCCATAAACTGAAAAGGCCCCCCATTGTTCAGCGTGAAACAGTTCAAGCCATTCAGAACTACTGGCCCCGGTATTACGAGGATAATGATGGTAAGGCCATTGAAATGGAACTGGACCATAACCCGGAAAACTTTAAATCAGGCTCGGCTGGAAGATTTGTATTATACGGGACATGGTTGAATCCACATACTGCTGAAGCAGAAAAGATTGCTGTTAAGGTGTTTCCGACAGAATATGACAGGACAAGGTTCGAATCGGAGGCTCATCGCTTAAGTGAATCATACAAAAAGGGCATCGACGGCATAGTTCCCTGTTACAACTTTTCCCATGAACCTGTCCCTAATCTGCTGATGGCACGGATAGAGGGAAAGTCACTGAGAGAAATGATGGATGACAACAATCAGCGCGGAGGACTGGAAGCACGAAAGGTGGGGGAACTGATTTTGCATACCGGGATGACATTACAAAACTTACATAACAGTGACCTGACTTATGGAGATCTTTCTTTAAGAAACCTGATGGTTGCATATCAATGGAAGGGAGAACTGCAAAAACCCTTTCTGGCAGATTTCGGATTTGTGGTCATCAGCACAAATCCTTCAATCGATATTTCCCACGGTCCGGCCGATAATCTGGTGCCCGAAATGACATCCGATACCGAACCTGGCCGGCGATTGAGATACCTGGCCGAAAGAAGATTTGACAATTCATCTCTGGAAAAGGAAGAGCTGGCAAATCGGTTGATGGCCAAGGATTTGACCATGCTGGTTCAAATCCTTTATGAATCAATCGCCGGAGTTCATCCATTGATTTCAAGCGGCGGAAACATGAGTACAAACATTAGGGAAGCTGGCTACCAGGTCGTGCCACTCAGCCATCTTCTGGTGAGTGAACTTTGCCTGACTCCCAGCAAGGAAGACCTTGAATTCGTAAAGCAGATGGATCAAATTATCCTTCGGTGCCTTAACCACGATCCCATGAAAAGACCTAATCTTCAGGAATTCCTAGATGAATTGAAGAAAGCGCTCTACCCTGTTATTTCGGCCTGACGAGGCCGTGTCATATCTGAAAAATCGATCATATAGCACAAGCGTAATTGCGAGCTTAAGCGAAGCAATCTGTTCGTGATTGGGAGATCGATACGTTGACGCCTCAGCAGACTCCTCGCGATGGCATTGTGCCACATCTTCTCCGAG
>CAZJQZ010000237.1:0-2244 GCA_964548045.1 uncultured Dehalococcoidia bacterium
GAAATCGGCGAGGGCGATTTTGCTATGGTTCTCCCCGATGAAATGCACCAGTACCGGAATGGTTCGGACAGTACCCCTTTGATTGTAATTTGCGCTGTCCCTAAGGAATATGAATAAGAGCTCTTGGTGCTCATTTTACGGAGAGAATATAAGAAGCTGTCCCCGCTGCTACCAGACGCTCTTCTTCACCATGTATTTCGATTCGGCTGACGGCCACTGTCCGGCCGGTGCGCATGATATGGCCGGTGGCAATGAATGAAGCTCCTGAGCCGGGCCGGATATAATCGACTCGCAAATCTATCGTGTTTATTCGGGTGATCCTTGCTATCTTTTGCTGGAGTGTACCGCTTTTCATTCTATAGATCAAATTGGAGAACACTACCAGGCTTCCCGTGATATCCATCACAGAGGCGATCACTCCGCCGTGGAGATTGCCGGTTCGCTCGCTTCCCGTCAGGTCATCCCGGTTGGAAAATCTCATGGAAGCTGTCTCTACTGCCATTGAATCAACGATAAGTCCAAGTCCTTCCGTGAATCGTGACGTTTCCACAAAAAGGTGCTGGGAAATCGAGCATAACTCGTTGTTTTCACGTTTATCCATGATCTGTTCCCTCGATGATGATTTTCCCTGGGTGTTCCTCTGTTACCTTGCCTATAATAGCTGCTTCTTTGATTCCTTCCGCATGCATTCTGGAAAGCAGGAATCCTGCTTTTCCCGGTGAGATGGCGATCAGCAGTCCGCCGGATGTCTGGGCATCGAAAAGGATGTCGCTCATATATTCCGGCACATCCGAGTCAAATTCTACCATATCCGTTCTGAAATTGCGGTTGCGATATGTGCCCCCCGGTATGAATCCCATCTGCGCCAGTTCGGGGGCCTGTGGGAAAACGGGCACTTTTGCGTGAAAAATCTCCATTCCGATGTGATTGTCTTGGATCATTTCACAGGCATGCCCCAGCAGTCCGAACCCGGTCACATCGGTGCAGGCATGAACTCCTGCCTCTTGAGCCAGTTCTGAGGCTTTCCGGTTCAGGGTTGCCATTTGTTCGGTAACGGCAGCGATGCTTGATGTATCTGCCATACCGGCCTTGATGGCTGTGTTGATTATCCCTGTTCCGAGTGGCTTGGTCAATATCAGGCTGTCAGCAGGTTTCGAGCCGGAATTGAGCACAATTTCTCCCGGATGAATAACTCCGGTAACCGAAAGACCATATTTGAGTTCGGGGTCTTCTACGCTGTGTCCCCCGACGAGAATTACACCTGCCTCCTTCATTTTATCCAGTCCGCCGCGGAGCACCTCATTTAAAATGGAGATGTCCATTGTTGTACTGGGGAAGCAAACCAGATTCATAGCCGTGACTGGTTTGCCGCCCATGGCATATATATCGCTCAGGGCATTGGCGGCGGCGATCTGTCCGAAAGCATAGGGGTCGTCAACGATAGGGGTAAAGTAATCGACGGTCTGGATGATAGCCAGATCATCTGTGAGTTGATATACACCGGCATCATCGGGGCGCTCCAGCCCAACGATCAAGTTCGGGTCGGAAGGGAATTCCAGCCCGCAAAGCGCTTTGTCCAGGTCCCCTGGTCCAAGTTTGGAAGCTCAGCCGGAACCCTGTACTGATTCTGTCAGGCGGAGAAGTGAGTCATCCATAATGTTTTATTTAAAGCTTACCAATTTCCTCGGAGTCTAACGGCTTTGACCCAAAGAATTACACTTTCGAAACCCGTAATTGCCTCGATTTCATAATAATAGACCAAGAAGGAGCTACAGGCAAGGAGCATAAATCGCTTGTCCATGATCACGGGTTCTTCTCTACGTTCATCTTTTACTTGTCCTCGGGATTAAGATGAATCTTGAATCCGTCATCGGTGTTTTCCACCTCAATAGAGTAACCTTTGCTCTCGGCCAGCCGGGTAACATTCTCTCGGGATACGTCGCTTTCCACCAGAACCGTAATGGGCTGGTCAGGATTTGCTTCAATCGCCTTTTTCGTTTTCACGACCGGTACGGGGCAGGAGAAGCCTCGGGCATCCACTTCGACCATGGGGCCTCCTTTATTTTACGTAATCGATATAGCAGACCCCGCTCCAGGTACAGAGATATTCGGCAAAAACAGCGGGAAAATGCTCGATTATTTGAGATATCTTTGTGGCCGGACTCGCTTCAGCAAATTGCCCGGCCATCCGATTGGTTTTGGCGGCGATAACAGCCGCCTCGTGGGGTTCTAATTCTGCATCTA
>CAZJQZ010000238.1:0-2238 GCA_964548045.1 uncultured Dehalococcoidia bacterium
AGTGTGAATGTCAAGCCAATCCAAAATTGAGGGCCTACTGCTTATGGAAAGGGCCGGTTACACAACAATACCTGAGAGGTTATACAGAGAATTTCGGGTACCTGATTGCTTAGTAAATACTCTTAGTAGTATTGCCAAATTAAAATCCGGGTCGTATGAAACAGCCAATATTACGTATATATACTGATATAATACAACATTTAATGGGCCCGGCTGGATTCGAACCAACGACCAATCGGTTATGAGCCGACCGCTCTACCGCTGAGCTACAGGCCCGTAGCAAAAAAAGAAAAGTCCCTTTAGCAGGACAAAAAAAGTATAGTTCAATCCCTATTGTAAGTCAATCCTTCCAGTACTATGGCCTCTCCCTGTCCCATGCCCACGCCCACTGTTGCCATGCCGTAGCGGGAACCCCTGCGCTCCATCTCGTGAACCAGTGTAGTCGCCAGCTTGGCCCCTGTAGCACCCATGGGATGACCCAGCGCAACAGCTCCACCATTTGGATTGACCTTCTCTTTAGAGATGGACAGTTCTCGCATACAGACCATCGCTACCACACTGAAAGCCTCATTTATCTCAACCAGGGCAATATCATCAATGCTCAATCCCGCCCGCTCCAGTGCTTTCCTCGCCGCCGCAACAGTGCCATACCCGGTTATCTTCGGATCAACTCCGACCGCAGCCATAGAAAGTACCCTTGCTTTTGGTTTTAATCCAAATGAACGTGCCCACTCCTCTGAAGTGAGCAGCACTGCAGCAGCCCCGTCGCTGGCAAAGGACACGGTAGCCGATGTAATGGTACCATCCGGTCTGGTAATAGGATTAAATGCAGCCATCATTTCCAGGGTAGTATAAGGACGAGGGTTCTGGTCCTGATTGATAATCCTGCGGGAACCATCGCCTTCAACCACTTCCACCGGCACAATTTCTTTCACGAAGCGGCCTTCTTCCTGCGCTGCCACTGCCTTTTGATGGCTCCAGAGCGCAAACTCCTCCTGCTCTTGCCGGGAAATGCTGAACATCTCGGCGAGGTTCTCTGCAGCCAGTCCCATGGAAACGGATGTGGGATCGACGAAATCAAGCCGCCTCGGGTTGAGATCAGAACCAAAACCCTCCGGTAAGTGAGTCATGCTTTCGATTCCTCCGGCAATAAAAACATCACCACATCCACTCATGATCGATTGCGCTGCGCTGTGGATAGCCGTCAGCCCCGAAGCACATTGCCGGTTGATGGTCTGGGCTGCAACGTGATACGGGAACCCGGCCATAAGAGTAATGTATCGAGCCATGTTCATAGCCTGCTCGCCGGTCTGAGTGGCACATCCCAGAATTACGTCTTCGATTTCCGATGGATCGATTCCGGCCCGGCGAACCAGTTCCTGGAGTACAATCACTCCTAGTTCATCGGAACGGATGTTCCGGAACCAGCCCTTTTCCGGGTGAGCCCGGCAGACTGGAGTGCGCACTGCATCGATAATAACTGCGTTTTTCATTTCAATCCATCAGCTTTGCTAGAATCTCAGCTTCCCGCGTTTTCATTACTTGCTCTTCTTCGTCGCTTTCGTGATCGTAGCCCAGTAAATGAAGCACGCCGTGAATCGTCAGCACCGCCATCTCGCGAGCCAGCGAATGTTCCTGCTCCTCAGATTGTTGTGTGGCCTGGGGACAGGAAATGATTACCTCGCCCAGTTGAACGGCACCATCGGGAAGCGCGGGAAAATCATCATCGTCCTGAAAAGCGAATGCCAGCACATCGGTGGTCCGATCGATTCCCCGATAGCCCCGGTTGAGTTCTTGCACTGTCTCGTCACCAGTGATGAGCAGACTCAATTCAGCAGGATAATCAATGCCTTCAGCAATCATCACCTGCTCCACAACCTGCCGCAACCATTCTTCCGATAACCGTTCTTCAAACGGTTCATCAATATTAATATCCAGATTCCAGTTCAAAGCTACACTCCATCAAGGCCATCATAGCAGCGAGCAATCGAGGGGTCAAGAAAAAGAAAAGCGAGGTCTTTGACCTCGCTTATATTCTTACCCTCCAAGGGAGAAGAAGTGTTTATGGAATCAGCATGGCAGCGATATCGGCGTATTTGGACACCGCATACGGATAAATACCGAGCGCAAACACGCCCACCGTAGATATTATCAGCGCAAACTCAAGGGATGCATCGGAAGGCACCGACTCCTGCGATTTTGGTTCGCCAAGGAACATTACCTTGATAACCCTGAAAT
>CAZJQZ010000239.1:0-2214 GCA_964548045.1 uncultured Dehalococcoidia bacterium
TGCATCTCCAGTTAAATACTCCTTTGCGCCTAATTCAGCACAGATATTTACTAGTCGCTCGGTGTTTTTGCCCTCTGCTATTAGCTTAGAAGAATAGACGATATCGGTCTGGATTCCGATTGCATCCTTTAAATATTTGATCAAATCCATATTTAAATCGACCAGGTATTCGTGCATTTTCCGAAGTATTTCTTTTATTGAAGGGAAATATTTTTCAAAGTATTTGGCACTTGAATAAGCCATCGTTATGGATTCTATATGTTTGTGGTTCCATTTTTTGTCGTAAACTATCTTTGCTTCGTTTACTAATTGATGCCTCTTATTCTTTGATAACACAGCTACTGACAACCATTGAGTTCCCGTTTGAGTCTTAATTCGATTTCTCGATCTCCAATCTCTTTTCGTATACTGGACATCATCGTATATTACGAATGTATCAGCCCAGTTCATCTGGTCGAAAAACCCTAACCAGGGCAGGTATCCGGGCTGCAGAATCACGCATTTCACTCAATCGACCTTTCATTCGGTTCCAATAACTCAGGTATTTCCAACGCCGGTGAGATGGGAAAGCTGCCGTAGTGACCGCCTTGGATGACAACGGTACTGTCATCAGCGACCTGGATGCGGCCCATCTCAAACCAGCTGAGAGCCTGAACAAGCTGTCGCCAACAGCAATCGAATGCTGCTTTATCGTATACGGCGAGATCTTCACCGGGGCGGATTGCCGCTATCCCCTGTGAAATAATGGGGCCCCGGTCCATTTTCTCATCTAGAAAGTGAATGGTCCCGCCGCCATAAAGTACGCCTGCCTCTCTGGTCTTTCGAACGGCTGACAGTCCTGGAAAAGCCGGGAGCAATCCGGGGTGTACGTTAATCATCCGCCAGCGATATCTTTCCAAAATCGGGCCTGCCAGTAAGCTATCAAAGGTCAAACCCACCACATCTACTTCATAATGCTGCAAATGCTCCAGAATCTCATTGGAAAAGGCCAATCGGTCCCGGAACCTGTCACGATGCACTCGAACAATAGGGATACCGAATGATCCAGCAATACCCTCTGACGGACAGGGCCGATTGACAATACAAATGACCAGATCAGATCTTAACCATCGTCGGTTTACGGCCACACATACCTTACGGAATATGGCCCCATTCCCCGAGCATAGGAATCCGATTCTCTTTTTCAAATTGGTGCTGGGCATAAGCGGTCACTTCCTCGCAATAATCGCGAGATACTTAAACAGATGTTTAGTTAAGGGTAAGGCGTTCAGTAAATACCTTTCCACGATACGTGAGGCCTGCTCGGATTCACCACGCAAGATTTGCCCCTGACCGAGAAACCATTGAGGCCTTACCTCGACCTCCTCAAACCCTATTTTGTGAAATAAAGCTGTCAGCTCATTGGGATCGAATCCGCCCCTCTTCATCTTCTGGAATTCTGCCAACTCAACGATTTCCCCTTCGTCAGGCTTGAAACCATACGTATCGAGGGTTCGCTGAATCTCCGTATCAATGCCATCCATCTCTCGTTGAATCATGGGGGAGTCAGTTTTCCTTAATCCACGGAGTGAACGCCAGAAATCCCTATTGGGGTCGGAGTCGGAGTAGAAGATTCCGCCGGCCTTGAGGCAGCGATAGGTTTGCCTCAAGGTGAGTTCTAGATCGTAGAGGTGGTGGAGGAAACCATAGCCCGTAATCACATTGTAGGTTCCGTCGGCGAAGGGCAAAACCTCCGTGTTGGTTTTGACCAAAGACAGGTTAGGCCGTTTTGTCATATGTGCCATCATGGCGTCGGTAATATCCACGCCCGTAACCATATCAAACAGATCATGGGCCAAATCCAGAATAAAGCCGGTGCCGCAACCTAAATCGCACAGTCGGTGACTGCCTGCTCTGACGGCGAGTTCTGACAGTACGCTTCGGACACGTTTGAGGTTTTCAGGTCGATACTGGGGCTGTGCCCGATTGTAGTGTTTGGCCAGCGTGGCGTGATACCGAATATTGGCATCAAGTACTCGTTCTCTTGAATCAGTTTCCTGCATATTGCACCCTCGCACAAATTGCCCACTTAGGGATAATATAGTTCGGATCCACCGGCTCGCCAATCGGAACATTTCAGACATTGCTCCGGAAGTAATCAAAACGATGATCCAGGTGCAAACGGCGATCTTCGGACATGGGGCCGTGCCATAACTCATATAGTGATACCTCTGA
>CAZJQZ010000240.1:0-2202 GCA_964548045.1 uncultured Dehalococcoidia bacterium
CGCTTGTCGTATCCTATATCGGCTATGATAAGTACTCTGAACAAATCAATGTTGCCGGCGGCGAAATAAGGCATGATATCAGCTTGGTATCATCTGTTGTCACAGGTGAAGCTGTGACCGTTTATGGATTACGTCAGGGGCAGATCAAAGCGTTGAGCCAGCAGCGGGAAGCGCCAAACATCAAAAATGTTGTGGATGAAGAACAGATGCAGCGTTTTCCCGATGTTAATTCAGCGGAAGTGCTGCAGCGCGTTTCCGGTGTATCAGTAGCCAGAGATCAGGGGGAAGGCCGTTATATTCTGATTCGCGGAACTTCACCGAGATTAAACGCGACAACGATTAATGGTGAAAAGCTTGCTTCCCCTGAAGGCGGTGACAGAAGTGTGGCTCTGGATGTGATTTCTGCCGATCAGCTAGCATCCATTGAGGTGACCAAAGCGATTACGCCCGATATGAACGGTAATGCCATCGGCGGGGAGGTTAATTTACGCACTAAAAGCGCATTTGATTATCCGGGAAAAGTATTCACAGCCACCCTGGGAAGCGGGTATAACAATCTAATGGGCAAACCTGTTTATCAGGGCGGTCTGACTTACGGCAACCGATTTGGTGCCGACAAAAATATCGGATTCATGGTCAGCGGCAGTTATCAGCAAAGCAATAGGGGTTCAGACAACAACGAAATGGAGTGGGGCGATGTGGACGTCGGAGATGATGAGCTCCCCTGGATGCTCCAGAATATTGAAACACGGGACTATGCGTTTACCAGAACCCGAATGACTTTATCCAGCATGTTCGATTACGCGGTCAATGAAAATCACAGATTCTATTTAAATGGATTGTACAGCAAGTATGAGGACAGTGAAAGCCGACGGGTGCTGGTTGCCGATTTTGAAGATTTCTACACTTCAGCGACAACAGTGTCCGAAGCTGAATTCGCATCCGAGCTGAGAAACCGGGATCAGAATCAGATGATTTACAACATCGCAGCAGGCGGTGAACATCAGTTCAACTCATTTAAACTGGATTACCGCTTCTCATACAGCTATGCTGAAGAGGAGGAAGGCCATCATCTGGAAGCCGAATTTGAGATGGACGAGGTTGCCGATCTGACGTTGGATACTTCCGATCCGGATCTTCCCAAATGGGAACACACCAGTCTTGCCGACGGATACGAGTATGATGCCGATCATTTCGAACTCGATGGAATTGAGCTGCACGACAACTTAACCTCTGATCGCGATATGGTTGGCGGATTCAATTTGAGTATACCCTATGCGCTGGGTGCAAATCTGGGTGAATTCAAATTTGGTGGAAAAGCCATCATGAAAGAGAAAAAACGAGACGAGGACATCCGGGAATACGGATGGGAAGGTGATGATGATATTCTGATGAGCCAGTTTACCGGCAATTTTAAGGATGATAATTACCTGAATGGGAATTATAACCTTCCCAATGCGATTGATCCGGACAAAATGTGGGATTTTGTGGATGAAAATAAGGGTGGCTTGCTGGAAGAGGAAATCTTGTATGATGATACCTACGGCGCAACATACGACGCAACCGAGGACGTGTACGCCTATTATGCCATGACCAGATTTAATACGGGCCCCATGCAACTGCTGGGTGGTTTCCGTCATGAATTCACAAAAACCAAGTATAACGGGCATGTGGTTCTCTCAGACGAAGACGGGGATTATGACGAAGATGGTGTGACAGCAACATCCGAAGAAAATAGCTACAACAACTTCCTTCCTATGGTCCATCTGCGTTACAAAGCAACACCGAGAACCAATTTCCGTGCGGCCTTTACCACCGGGATAGCCCGTCCCGATTACGAAACGCTGGTTCCCTACCGTATTATTAACAGGGATGATGAAGAGATGGAAATCGGAAATCCCGATCTGGTTGCCACCACGGCCAGTAATCTGGACGCGTTGTTTGAGCATTACTTCCAGGGTGTCGGTGTGCTTTCCGGCGGCGTCTTTTATAAGAACCTCAATGATATCATTTATCCCACTTTATATGAAATGGACGGCGGAGAATACGATGGTTTTGAGGTTGAGTCATGGGTTCAGGGAGAAAAAGCCACGCTCTGGGGTTTTGAAGTCAACTGGCAGCAGCAGCTTACTTTTCTGCCGGGCTTTCTGAGTGGATTGGGAATCTACTTCAATTATACCCATACCGAATCCGAAGCGACTG
>CAZJQZ010000241.1:0-2201 GCA_964548045.1 uncultured Dehalococcoidia bacterium
TCCCAACAATGTGCTGGACTTATGGCTGGTGTCCTCCGATACACCAACCCCTTTGTTGGTTTTTATTCATGGAGGAGGATTTAGAGGGGGAGATAAAAGAAACTTTGACAATAGTTTGATTGAAAATATGCACAAGGAGGGAATCTCCGTAGCTTCTATAAACTACCGGCTTACTGAAGAAGGACTTCTTAAAGAAGGAAAGAACATGTATCCGGCTCCTATGCACGATGGAGCACGAGCGCTGCAGTTTCTAAGATATAACGCCTCAAAGTATAACCTGGATAAAACTAAGTTTGCTGCAACAGGCGGTTCTGCAGGAGGGTGTATGTTAATGTGGCTGGGATTTCATCCTGACCTGGCACAACCCGATCATAAAGACCCCGTACTCCGGGAGTCTTCCCGTCTTCAGGTATTGGCGCCAAGGGGCGGTCAATCCTGCGTTCACGGTCCGACTGTTTTGAAGTGGTTCGGAGTAAAAGCACTTAACCTAAGTAAACAAAAAGGAATAGTACAAAGTTCGAGTAAACTAAAACAACCTGCGGCTAAGCAATTAGCTCTCGGTTTGGACGCTTCTCCTATCACTCATCTGACACGGGACGACCCACCGATTTATCTTTTTTATAATGGTGCAAACGTACCTGTGAATGAGGAAACCCCCTGGGGTACATGGGTCCATCATCCTATGTTTGGAATCAAGCTCAAAGAAGCAATGGATGAGCTGGGAATGGAGTGTTGTTTAGAATATACAGATGGACCGCCAGTTACAGAGTATGAATCTCAGCAGGATTTCATCATCCACAAACTGAAATCACTGCCTAAGGATGCAATTAAGAGTGATCCACAGTCGGCCGCCGATGGTGACTCAGTTCGCACGAAAGAGGAGGAGGCGGCAAAATGGAAGACGACGGGCTTCAAACAGGCTAACACCATGGGGGGCGGCGAAGCGGCGATTTCGAAACGCGGGAAGTTTCGCGTTTTCGTGTTGATGGGACAATCCAACATGCAAGGTACCGGACGGGCGAAAGAACTAAAGGCGCCCTACAATGAAAAGCACGATCGCATCAGAATCTGGGCGAATGGGAGGTGGGAATACTTTGTACCAAGCCAGCGATTCGGGCCGGGCGTGTCATTTGCGCATCAACTTGCCGATTTCTGGCCGGACGATACCATAGGCATCATCAAGGTGGCAGTCGGCGGGACGGGGATATGCGGTTTCGAGAAAGACTGGTCTTATGAACGGGCCGAACTTACCTTCGATGGAAAAAAGGGACCGCTGTATAAGGACCTGATGAATGCTGTTGCCCAAGCAAAGAGGATTTCGCAGCCTGAGTTTTGCGGCTTTTTCTGGAAGCAGGGCGCCGCTGATGGAACGAAAAAAGTCCTCGCGAATGAGTATTATGATAGGTTCAAACAGCTTGTTTCAGACCTGCGCGCGGACCTTGGCGCCCCGGACATGCCGACATTTGTTCCAGTCTACATGAAAGACGAGGAGCTGCTCAAAGCTCTCCTGTCCAGGATGAATGAAAAGGATGTGCTCAAAGCTAAAAGAGCGGCAAGCAAACCTCCCGAGAATGACGGGGAATTGCTTAAAATCCTACTGTCCTACATAAATGACCTGGACTTGCCCGAAGCTAAAAAGCTGGGAGGCAGACGTCCGTACATCGCAACCGTCATCATGGCACAGAACAGAGCAGGTCGAGAGATACCCAACGTTACGACTGTCTATCCCGGCAGGTTGCCCGTCGGAGCAGATGGAACTCACTACAGCACCGAGGGCTATATCACGCTCGGGAAGATCACGGCCTCCGCGGTTGAAGAATTCTACAAAGCAAAAGAGTAACTGCGTATATGATGCAGGAGAAGAAGGGAAAAGGCAATGAATATTGAAATGGATAGAATTCTGGTTATTCTCGCGGCTCTTATGACTGTCGCAGCCTCTGCCGCCGCTTTTGCGGAGGATTCCGGTATGAAATACGACTTATTCAATATGGAAGAGATTCTTGACGAAAGCACGCTGGAAATAAAAACGTTGAAGGACTGGCATGTGGACGAGGTGACAGGCACGACGCGACAGAAGCTGATCGAAATCAATGTCGCTGAATGGTGGCCTGGACAAGATTATCGGATCCCGGTGCGTATGATTGTGCCGCTCGAAGGCAAGGCAAAGGGCTTTAGTATTACAGGAGCAAATCCATATGAAA
>CAZJQZ010000242.1:0-2176 GCA_964548045.1 uncultured Dehalococcoidia bacterium
GGGGACACCCCCGAAAACCCCCGACAGGAGGCCTCCTGTACCTCTTTTTGCAGTAGAGTCAATAATAGTTTTTTGGATTAGAATGCTTGCTTGAGCACATCAGATTATCAATCTGATGACACCCTCTGCAGGCAATACCCCACCCCGGATTTTGTGAGGATGTATTGCGGGTTATGCGCATCTTCCTCGATCTTGTGCCTCAGCCGACGAACATAAACCCGCAGGTATTCCTTGGAATCCCAGTAACTTCCTCCCCAGACCTTTTCCAGAAGATACTTATGAGTCAACACCTTATCCGGATTTAATGTAAATTGTTTCAGGACATCGTATTCAATAGGAGTCAGATGAATGGGTTTGCCTTTAACTTCAACGCGCTGGTTTGCGAAATTGACCTTAAGGTGTCCAGTTGAAAAAACCGGGGCTTTGAAGTCATGCTCACTCGAATCCTTCTTGCGCCTCAGTACTGCTCTCATTCGTGCCAGCAATTCGTCCACTCCAAAAGGCTTGGTAAGGTAATCGTCGGCACCGATATCAAGCAACTGCACCTTGTCCTCCAATCTTTCTTTAGCTGAAATCACAATTATGGCGGCATCCGACCATTCCCTGATTTGGCGACATACTTCTATTCCATCTATAACTGGCATCATCAGGTCCAAGAGCACAATATCAGGTAGATGCATGCTCATGAGCCGCAAAGCCGATTCTCCATCTGTGGCAAGGAGAACGTTGTATGAATTATCGGTTCTCAAATTTGCTTCAATCAGTCTGCGAATCAGCGGATCATCATCCACTACAAGAACAGTAGCTTTAGACATATGTTGCCTCCTCTCGCAATAGTTCGTTATTTATTCTGTCATATACAGGCAAACTGAAACTAAATGTGGACCCTTTGCCCAACTTGCTTTCCACCCAAATCGTACCGCCGTGCGACTCGATGATCCCTTTGCAAATTGCAAGTCCCAATCCTGTTCCTTTCCTGCTGCCTTTGATATGCCTTTCTATCTGGTAGAATCGATCAAATATCTTCTTGATATGTTTGCGCGAAATGCCGATTCCCTGGTCAGTAATGGATACGACTATTTTTTCATCGATCTCCTCTGCTTCAATGGTAATCGTACTCCCTGGCTGGGAATTAGATACAGCGTTTTCAATTAGATTCGTAATGACTTCGCCGATGCGTTCACCGTCAGCTAATACCGGGGCTAACCCCGGGGGGAGTTGAGTGCAAAATTCATGATCCTGCAGCAAAACATCCAGCCTCTCTTTAGTCAAAGCGATAATCTCTGCGATAGTGAACATCTTCATATCAAATCGCATCTGGCCCGCTTCCAGTCTTCCCATCTGAACAAGATCGCTGATCATGAAGGCAAGTCTATCCGACTCCTGTGAAATTGTTGACAGGAATTCCTCCTGAACTTCCGGTTCCCATTCGGTGTCTTTGCGTAGCAAGCTGGTCGCAAATCCTTTAATTGCTGCCAATGGTGTTCGCAGTTCATGGGATACATTGGCTAACAGCTCGGTCCGCATCAAGTCAAGTTCTTCCAAAGCCTTGACCCGTGATGCCTCTTCTTCTAATTCAGAACGCATAATGGCTGAACTCACTTGATGGCTAATAGTGGTTAAGAGTTCTATTTCATCAGGGATAAGTACACGACCTTTTTGAGTGATGGCAAACATGGCTCCGAGAGTTCTTCCGCCCACATTGAGAGGCATGCCCAACATCGATTCCAGATTGTCTTCAGTTACTGCCGATTGAATTCCTGGAATTGACTCAATCGAATCAGATATTGATTCGATAAGCAGCGGTGATTCAGACCGGGCCACTTTTTCCAAGTATCCACCTTCGTTTCCGAGGATGGAAGCTATCTTCAATTGATTATCGCTCAACCCGTGATAGGCTTTGCGATTCTCATTCTGCTCATCCTTATCGATGACCACTATCCCACAGTGTTTTATATTCAATATCTCACGAATCGATTCCAGCATATGGTTCAGAATGTCTTCCAGTTCCAAAAACTCATTCATTATCTTCGTAATACTGTTTATAGTGAAAAGTTCCCGATTGCGTTGCAGGATTCGTTCCTCAGCCTGCTTGCGCGCTGTGATATCCCTCAAAATCACAAGGATGCCTTCGAGTTGGTCGTCTTTCGTAAGTGGACTTATACTGGCTTCGGTA
>CAZJQZ010000243.1:0-2154 GCA_964548045.1 uncultured Dehalococcoidia bacterium
GGACGGGCTGGAAACTTTGATGCTGTAGAAAATGTAATTCTAGAGCTTAAGAGGCAGCTATTTCCAGAATGCCCAGCTAATGGCAATTTTGGTATCGCGTCCGATGAAACTCCCGAGAACGCAAAGATTTCTGTAGATATTCTGGATGTTATTAGGCACCGTATTGCTTGGGATGAAAATCCCGAGGGAGGCCATACTGTTAATTTCCATTCTCCTATGCACTGGGGATCGGAACGACTTCCTGAAATAGTAGCGCTTTAAAAAGACAGGACTGCGGATAAAGTAAATCGAGCCCGGGAGCACCGGGCAGGATCGAAGTCTTAATCTAGGAGATAAATCATGGGCGCTACCATCTGTATTCCCGGCTATACACTACCTAGTAAAATCCAGACAATGTATGATAAGTTTCATGCAGAAAAGAATATTGATAAGGCGGCTGAGTTGTTTGATGAAGCTGAGACAGCATATGCGGCATGGTGCAGCAAAGGGAATGTACAGACAACACTGGATCTTTCGTATGCCACTATTGACTGGATTCTAAGTAATCTAGGAGAGCACAATCATGATCTCTGTGGGGAAATTGATCCGCAAGAGATTTTAGATTCAAAGGATGCCTTCGATACAAATCATATGAGGACTCAGGCACTTATGCCAGTACTCTTTGCGCTTGCAAGCAAGGCACTCGAATTGAATACCAAGCTTATCTATGGGTAAATACTTAACCCTCCCTGATCTCATTTAAAAAAAATCTTTTTTTCTAATTGAAAAAATCAGGGTAGGGGGTAAAGTAAAGCGAGCCCGGGAGTACCGGGCAGGATCGAAACCTTAACCCAGGAGAGAAACGATGACCACTTCACAAGCTGCTTCTCAGGTCGCGTCTGCCGTCGAGAGTGCCCCGTCTGACCTTACCGGATTTCATATCAGTGTCCATGTTGGATTCTGGAACGGTAAGAAGTCAAACGATAAGCGGGAGTATCGCAACGGTAAGGGGAAGGAAATTCAAGCTAAGACTGCCCCGGTACAATCCTATATCATTGATATGGATCACCTGAAT
Organism: uncultured Dehalococcoidia bacterium; assembly: GCA_964548045.1. Lineage (GTDB taxonomy): Bacteria > Chloroflexota > Dehalococcoidia > SZUA-161 > SpSt-899 > JBGLNL01. The sequence continues at coordinate 1,055 of CAZJQZ010000243.1, forward strand.
CCGGTTCTGAATCTTAGCCAGAAGATCCGTAAGAATCTGGATAGCCCCCTTCACAGTCTCCAGATTCAGTATGAAGGCAATGTTGAAGGTGCGGGGGTCGGTCAGGGTCGCAGGATCAAGTCTCGGATCATCCCTCGGCACCGTTTGGTTGCATGGTTCAAGCGGCATAATGATCTGGTAGAGCAGTTCAACGCTGCGGTTAAAACCTTTATCAATAACTATGCGGATAGTATTGAAAAGGCGAAGCCAGCCCTGGAAGCGGATAACATCTTTAATGAGGATGATTATCCCGAAGCGGATAAGCTGGCAGGCAAGTTCTATGTTGAAGTTGATATCCGTCCGGCTAACTGGGATATCGATCTGAGCCAGTCAATCGGAGATATTGCTGCCGAGGCAGACAAGAGTGAGGCTGAGGTACTCCATCAGCTAATCGAACAGGAGAGTTTGAAGCACGCCCAGCGGGTTAATAGTATGGGCGATAAGCTTTGTGCCGCTCTTGCGAGCAATCTGGAAGATGCTTTCGACGGCATGGTTAAGATTCTGCGAGCTAAGGCTGAGGGGGAGCGTACTCGCTTGACCCTCCATCGGGTATCTGATTTCATCGAATTCTTCAATGCCGTCAAGTCTCTCAATGTTGCAGACAACCCACAATTGAATCGCGTTGCGCAGAACGTCCTTGATAAGCTTGAAGCTGAGGGGCTGACTGATCCCGAGGATTTCATTGCAGGGGTCCAGGCAAGCGCTAGTGAGGTTGTGGAAGCCCTTGATGAGAACCTGGCAGAAGTCCGGGATGTTTGTGGAGAACTCACCCGCAAGATCGTCTTCTAAAGTTGGCTTGGGAAGTTAAAGGGGGGTGGGCTGAAAGGCTCACCCCCTTACACTTTTTATATATTAATACTTTACAAAAAGAGATTAGTTGATATAGTATCGCAGGAGATAAACTATGAAACTGAAACGTAGAAACCCAGACTTTAATATATTTGTAACTGCCGATTTGCATTTCGGGCATGCCAATATTTTAAAATATTGTAATCGGCCTTTCGCTGATGTGCATGAAATGAATAAGGCTCTAACTGATAATTGGAATGCTACTGTAGGAC
>CAZJQZ010000244.1:0-2150 GCA_964548045.1 uncultured Dehalococcoidia bacterium
GTATGTCAAGATCAATGCCGTCAAGCGCATGGATGCGTTCGACACCGACCTTGTAAACCCGCTTGACTTCCCTGAGTCGAATGACGGGTTTATCAACTTCCGGTCGAATGATCGGCTTCTCAGCTTCAGCTACCATCGTTGGCATCGTCTTTAGTTTCTTCGTCAGCTTCAGCTTGAGCATCTCGTTTCTTTTCTTCTGATTCTCGCTCATCCTGTATTCTCTGCTCGTGCCTGAGTTTCTCCAGTTCCTTATACGGTCCGATGACGATCTTGTCTTCGGCCGTGATGCCGGATTCAATGACCGTCTGAGTAGTGTTGCTGGCCCCGATCTTGACCGGCGTCGCTACGGCCTTGCCGTCCTTGTAAACATATACCACTGAAGCGAAAGCCTTCTTCTTCTCCTGCTCGGTGAGTTTGTCCCTGATCTTCACAGGCAGTTCGTCAACTTTACGACCCAGGACAGCCTGACTGGGAACGATTAAGACATCCCCATGTTCGGCCACGGCGATGTCGACATCGGCAGTCATCCCGGTGAACACTTGTTCGTTGGGATCTATCAAGAGCACCTCAGCTTCATAGTACTTCGTGCCCTGCATGCCAAACTGTTGACTTAGGGCAACCGTCCTGACCTCACCATCGAAGATCCTGTCCGGCCAGGCCTGTATGTGCACGCGGGCTTTCTGGCCCACCTTGAGTTTGGCAACGTCCGCCTCGTCCACCTGGGCGATTACCAACATCTCTGACAGGTCGCCGACCTGCATGATGATCGTGCCGGGGTTGTTCATTGTGCCGGTCATAACCAGTTCGCCCACCTCGGCATTGAGGCGAGTAACGGTTCCATCGATTGGTGAGACAATGGTCGTGTAGCTAAGGGCCTCCTCGGCCTGGTCTATGCGGGCATCGGCCGCTTCGAGATTGTGCTGAAGAACGATCAGATTCAACTCCGCAGCTTGTAGTGTGCTTTCGGCGGCCGCATACTGGGCCTTGAGTTCATCATACAGGGCTTCCTTCTGGTCGAATGTCGCCTGGGCGATATCTTTTGATTTCAGCAGTCCCTTCTGACGCTCCATGTCGCGTTTGGCCTGCTCCAAAGAAGCGGCAAGGCCGACAAGACTCGCCTTCTGGCTTTCTATCCTGGCCTTCTCCACTTCACTCTGGGCAGCTTGTGCGTTCCGGCTGGCCTGCGCCGAATCCAGTTGGCTCTGCCAGTCTTTTGAATCGAGCTTGACCAGCACGGAAGGTAGCACGGGCGGATCGGCGTTCGGATCCCCCTTGGTGACGGTGGCCCCCTCATCATGCGGCAGCGCCACTACTCGCGCTGACACTTTGGCGCTGATTTCAACGTTTCTCAGTGGCTCAATTTCGCCGGGGGCGCTGACATACTCAATTAACTTGCCGCCCTGAGCATATTCGACGCGGACAGTCGTTGTCATCTCCGGGGCCTTAAACCTGGACTTCACCGCCATCCCCCCACCAGCAACAACCACTATTATTACTACAACCACTATGATTATTATTCTGGACTTCTTCACCCTGAGACCTTTCGTAACAAGATTACAAGCGATACAAGGTTCGACTGACGTTCATATAGATATAACGCTAAGCTAAGACATCCGTTACATCATTTCTTCATAAAAATAAGGACAAATCTAAATGAAATTACACCAACAACTGCACGAGCTATTACGTGGAACAACTATTAACATTAACGGTCTGGCATCACCAATATAGGTATAGACGCCGCGCTGCCTGGTTTATTGCGCCTCTTTTTTAAGAAAAATTTGGAAAAAAGGCCCTCACTCTTGAAAAGGCTGGTTTACCAAGCCACGGACTCGTAGTAGTCTCTTACGTACCGTCGCCGTGAGTTACGGTGTGAGCAGTTCTTCGATCTCAAACGGCTGGCCCGGGCCGCAACCAGTGAGCAAAAGCAAAACCGCAGCCGCAAAAATCAACAAAATTGTCGTTCTAAAAACGTTCCTTCCCAAAAACATCAGGCATTTTCTCCTTAGAAGACACGGTTTCTCCTTAATAATAGTAGGATACCAAAAGGATATGGCAAAATCAAGGAAAGAATACCCTATCGGCCTATCGCCCTTAATCAAGACCACCGGCAGAGCCGGGGGTATGAGGAAGGCCCCTAAAAGGGGCCA
>CAZJQZ010000245.1:0-2149 GCA_964548045.1 uncultured Dehalococcoidia bacterium
CGGGAAGTGCAGATCCTTTTGCCGTTGATAATGTGAAATACAAACAGGACGGCGAGGATGACGATCAATTTACGGACCTTGATCCGATTAGCGAAGAGCAGTCGGATGCGCACCGAAGCAGCGCATGGAAATTTGAAACGGCCACGACGCCGAATGGCTACTGGCTGGGCGAAGACCTGCTGCTCTATTTCTATGAGATTCCCACGGAGGACAGCACCGGAGGGCTTCTCGTTAAGATGGTCATGAAGCCGAACAAGACCTGCACGGAGCTCCCTTCTTTTCTCTACAACAACTGGCATGATGCCATTGCCAGCGGGGCCAAGGCCATCCTGCTCACGCAGAACGCCCAGCCCTGGTATTACCCGGAGGTGGCCGGCGTGTGGGCCGCTGCCTTCAATCTCAAGGTGGATGAGGCCAAATGGGTTAAGTATCATGGCCGCAATAAGCGCACGTCGCGCGTGCGCATGAGGAAGTGGATCTGATATGGCCGACGAATACCAATTCAGCAATAACGCCAAAAGCACGCTTGCCGCAGATGTAGGCGGGGGAGATACCTCGTTTGATGTAGCAACCGGCGAAGGCGCACTGTTCCCGGATGTGAGCGCCGGAGACGGTGAATGCTTCATGATCCTGGTTCAGGAAGGAGCAACCACTGAGTGGATGACCGTCACTGACCGGAGCACCGACACCTTTACCGTGACGCGCACCGGCTCCAACTCCTTCAGCGCGGGCGCGGGTGTGTATCTGCGCTTGAACGCGACGATCCTGGCGACCTTTCTTCAGAAGGGCGTGTACCGCGAAAATGGGGGAGATCCAGACGGGCTTGCCGCAGAATATGCAGGCGAGGAGATCTTAGATACGGGCAATAACAAGTGGTACAAGCACATCACCGGAACAACATGGAAGTTAATGAGCAGTTAAATGACAGCAAGCACTGAAAAAAAATATACCAATTTCGCGCAGACACGGCTGGAAGAGGCAATCAGCAACACAGACCTGACCTGCAAGATCGTCGATGAGCCGACTCAACTGTTTACCGGCTGGGCGCCCGGCTCGGAGTTCTATCTGACGCTTGTCGATGCTTCAGCCAATCGGGAGATCGTGAAAGTAACCGGTATTTCAGGCAAATGGCTCACTATCAGCCGGGGCCAGCAGAGCACTACGGCACGCTCCTGGCCCATCGGCACGCTCATCGAGCAGCGGCCCACCGCGGATGATATGAGCGATATCATCCAGAGAGAGGGCTTCCGCACCGTTGCCTATAATCCAAACGGCGTGCTCACGGCGGAGTATCCCGGGGAGAAGGTCAGGCAAACAGGCTACTCGTGCGAGGAGCGATGGTGGAAGCATGTGGCCAGCACGTATTGGCAGTTAATTGCGGGGGAGGCCTGTTCGTGGGAAAAGTGGGAAGACAATGAATATGGCACGTTCCTCGTAGTGTACTTGGAATTAGTTGCAATATTGGATGACTGTGGCGATACCTCGGATATCTCTACCTGGAGAGAGCTACAGGACGCGCTCGATCCGGTTGACGAAACTACACTGGTACAAGAAGGCAGTCATGCGATGAAATTGCGCATCGACGCAGATCTAACCGTTGCAGATGATGCTCGGTGGATACAAGACAATCAGGCTGACCCGCTCGACTGGTCCGCATATTCCCTAAATTGGTTCGGTTTTTGGATATATTTTTCAACCCTTGATTATGTGGCTGAGGGCACGGGCGGCTCGAATACTCAGGCGCTTGAGTTCTGGATTGGCGATATGTGGCTTCAGTACCGCCACTGGTTTTTCGACAAATCAGAATTGCAGGTCGGCTGGAACTTCATAGTCTGCGATCCCTTGAACCCTGATCCGCCCAGTGAGCCTATAGGCACTTTTCACTGGGACTCGATAAGGGAGATTATGTTTCAAATCCTACAACCTGCCGGCAATACCCATGACTTTTACGTTGTGGTGGATGCGCTGCAGACGCTGGAGGAGGTCTGAATGCTCATCACCTTACAACAATTTCGAGGCATCAGGCCCTACGCAGACCCTGAGCTCCTGCCCAACGAGGAGGCCCAAATAGCGCAGAACGTGCGCGTGCGTAAGGGACTCATCCGGCCCTGGGATCAGGTGCTGAAAGACAGCGATCTCGTAAACCGCG
>CAZJQZ010000246.1:0-2148 GCA_964548045.1 uncultured Dehalococcoidia bacterium
TATTCAACACCGTTCATCCGGCGAATTGCCATCATATCATATGGGTTCCAGGAGATCGGTTCATATCCCATTGCTCTCATTTCTTTGTACGTGGCATCGTTTCTGGGCTTCAAATGATCCGGAATGGCGCCCAGTTTTTTCGGGGTAAGATCTCCATACACTTTATGACGCCAGCCACGATAGAAATAGAACGGATGCGACATAAACGTATCCCACAACCCGGGATCCGCCACCAGTTCTTCTGCCGTCTCGTATGCCTGCATTGATTTAAGATCGTTATAAATGTGTCTCATATTGGCCGGAACTGGATCACCATCATGCAAAGCAGCAAACAACGGATCCATTTCATCTTCCGTACATTCCACTATCTGCCCTCGACGCCGTCCAATTCCCAGCTGCTGCAGAGATCTATTCCCACGATCCCAGTACATCTTCAGCTTTCCGCCGGCACCTTCCCTGGCGCCAGCCCACAATCTTATAAACGATTCCGCCGGATCCCTGCCCGGAATTAAATGAGATATCTGAGATACCGCTTCCACCGGATCATCCGTCGCTTGTGGTGCAGCCCGATAAATCTTTTTCCAGAGATCCTCAAATCTAACTGTAGCAGTAACTACTGTAGGCTCTTGTGGCCATGGTCTTAATTGAACATTTTCCGGAACTTTCGGGAACGGTGTTTTGGGTGGCTCATAAGCAGCCGGCAGTTTGGGGAACGGGTAACTCGGTTCCTGATATGGTTCCGGTTTTTTGGGAAACGGATATTGCGTCGGCTCCGGTGCTTTCGGTACCTTTGGGAATGGTGCTGTTGTTGGCTCCGGAACTTTCGGGAACGGATATGGACCAGATATCAATTCATCCGGTATTTCCGGTATAGTCGGCCCCTCAAATATCTCATCTACAAATGTCTGCAGTCGCTGTCGATAGGCTTCCAATTCTTTGGTTGACAATTCTGGAAAGAGGTTTTTCATTCCGGCATGATAGCCGGTTGACCTGGCCTGCAATTCAGCTTCAGCATCATATATAACTTTGCTAATCCGTTCGATTGCTCCTTCACCGTAGTCATCCATTGCCTCATGGATAAATTTTTCCGCCTTGGCTTCACCCAAAGTGGCTGCAAGCTCCGATTTATTTTTGATCCCAAACGTATCTCTTATTTCCTTGGACAGTTTTCCGGGCTTGTCAAATGCCTTCTGCATGTTATGAATCGCCATTTCCAATTCGTCCATAATGCCAAACGCCATGGACTCCCGTTGAGGTTGTGCAGCTATACTACGAAATGCAGGTACTAACGCTTCATCGATCGCCCCAGGTACTTTTCTCGCTTGGCCTGCAATAATCTGTGCCGGCTTGGTAACTAATCGGGTTTCCCCAATAACAGGAAGAACATTAAGAGGATCCAATGCGATATCCATGCCCATGCCTAATCCAGCTGGCTTATCCCATTCCCTAAAGGATTGACCAAACTGGCCCCATTTCCCAGGCAATGCAGCTGTCTGAACGAATTCATTGAATCCCATATGCCAGGGTGCAGTCAAAAAGCCATGCAGCGGATCCATAATTAATTGCTCATATGCAGCCAACAAATCCATGAATAACTGTACACTGTCATAATGAGGAAGATGCGCTCCAGCACTAACCGGTTGTGCCTCGGCTTGAATAGCCTGTTTTTCTGCATTCAAGCGATCCATTAGTGCCATTTGCTGTGCTCTGTCTAACTGCCCGGCCAAAGACGGATCCATCAAAAACGCCTGATTCAGCTGCGGAGTAGGAAGAATCGTTCCTCCTATTTCGGGCATGCCTGTCTCTACAAACCCGGTGCCGGATACAGGCGCCGGCGCTGTCATTGCAGGTGTGCCACCTGTCGGTCTCACCGCTCCGCCAGGATATGTCGGCACGTCTTCCATTGAATACACCGGTTGACCACTTTGCAGCCAGCCTAACGGTTTTTGGTAATTCAAAATATCTTCCGAAGTAGGAAACGTACCGTAAGGCATTGGCATATTGACACCAGGCAACATGTTCTGACTTTGTGTTGGTTGGCTGTCTGTTTGCGGGCTTTTGTAATTCGCAAACGACCGGCCATTACCTAGATCCTTGATTTTATCCAGCGCATCGACGATATCACGCGCCTGATCGTGTAAAGCTCCT
>CAZJQZ010000247.1:0-2130 GCA_964548045.1 uncultured Dehalococcoidia bacterium
GTTCGCACCTGGGCCGGTTGGTATCATCATCAGACGTTATCACTGATTGCCACCTGGTTCTTGGTCCAAGAGGTGCGTCGGGGGAAAAAAATATACTCCCGCCATCACGGTTCCTCAGATCCGGATATTGTTAGCGATGTTGTTACGACAAGCTTGCGATCAGAAGTATCCAACCTGGCAGAAACGTTTTGTACAACGAAAAAACAATCGAAGAGAGTTGGCTCGTTTTCATTACTACAAACGACGTAACTTGTTGGCACCGTTAAGGGTAGATCAAAGAACTTAACCTAAGACAGTACAGCTATTTGAAAGGTGATTATGATGAAAAATAGTCAGAACCAATTCTCGCGGCGCGATTTTGTAAAGACATCGGCGGCGCTGTCATTGGCGACCACGGGATTGATTGGGGCTGGGGCCTATGCTGCCGGCTCCGATACGTTGCGCGTCGGCCTTATCGGCTGCGGGGGGCGCGGTAGAGGAGCGGCCGGGAATATCCTGGATGCTGCGCCGGGGGTAGAGCTTTATGCCCTGGGTGATTTGTTTCAGGAACCCCTGGACGCCGCCTTCCGCATTCCTCGGCCTTCAGGTTTCGATTTCTACGAATTCAAAGCAGGAAGCCTGGGTGGCAGAAAAGGTCCTGCGGTGACAAAACCTCAGTGGGATACACAATTTTATGGTATTGCCAACAAGTACACCTTTGGCGAGTTCACGATTGATGCCACGTTGACCGATCCTGAAGTCACATTCCGGTTGATTCAAGACGACAGTACAGTCATTGATGAACTGAGACTGAAACGCAGCCAACTAACACCTCCGGGCAATTGATGCCCCCTGGCAGGAGAGGCAAGAATCGAAGACTTGGCCACGAATCATTTGAACCCGGATTTCTTGTTATGATTTCGTGGATAATCAGGTTCGCCTTCAGGTTTCTGCCTTGGCTTACAACCTTGGTAATTTTCTGAGGCGTTTGGTTTTGCCAAGACCGGTGAGAAAATGGTCGTTGCGAACATTGCGTGAGAAGCTGATTAAGATCGGAGCCAAGGTGATCAGCCATTCGCGTTATGTGATCTTTCAGATGGCCGAAGTGGCGGTACCGAGGGCCCTGTTTCGAGAAATTCTAAACCGAATCCGACAACTGCGATTTCTGACAATACCCAGGGACCTGGGATGATTTATGGACTTACTGAGAAATCGGCTTCTGGAACGGAGGGCTATGGTAGCAGTGCGGCAACATAGTGGGAAAAAGCAGATGCTTTCTACCCATGGGTGGCTTTTCTAATGTATAAAGCGACGTGTCGTTCGATATTTCTGGGAAATTCGCTGCAATTGCGGTGTCATTTTGGTATTATGGAACCAGAATTGAACAGGAGCGTCTCAGAAAAAATGTCCATGCATGCAGAAATGCCGTTTCTGAAAGTAAATGGGAAATCTGAAATAGTAACTTGTTATTTGCAGGGCAACCATGATTGAGGTGTGGCATAAGCTGCGAAGTCTTTTCGATACGAACGATGGCTCGCTACCCGACGTGTTCATAGGTGGGTTCGCTGGTGAGCGGGTTTGCGCAATTTATGCTTGGGTGATATCCCAAGCGGGAATCTATGACGACCCTACGTTGTGGAGTGAATCGCAGAACAAGGATATCCCAATTAATTCGTAACCGTTCACGGGGTATGAATATGAATTATGGCCCCAGTAATGATGGAAGGGGTTGATCGGAGAAATGAGCTTGGATAGATTGATATATAAAGTCAAACGCACTTCGGCCCTGGCTGGCGCAGGTAGCCAGTACAGTCCAGATGCGTTCGCACCAGGCCCTGCCCTTTTCGCTGCGAGTGCCCTGAGTAATATAGCGGTCTATGACAACAAAGCGTATCGCCTGCTCAGCGAGATTGTTTGTCGGCTTAACGCCTGGCGTTGTAATAAATCGGAAGTAAGCGTCACCATGCTTGCGAAAACGGTTAGCAAGATTCTGTGCTGGACGACTTTCAGGGACTTCACTCAACGCAAGATCAAGGAACGTTTTTCGACTTTCGTCCATAGCTTCAGCAAATGCTTTTTCTGTAAGTTCTTCGGCTTTGTGAAAAATGCTGAACATATCACGCATCGCATCAAGCAGTCTTTGGCCGTAAT
>CAZJQZ010000248.1:0-2113 GCA_964548045.1 uncultured Dehalococcoidia bacterium
CTTGGGTGGAGTTAGTCGACTATCCCATAACCCAGATGGTAATTGCACATGAGCGATGGTATCAAATGGATAAAGACGCACTGCGCACGAATGGACCACGGTGGCTGCGCTCTGCTGGCAGGGGTTAAAGACAACAAAATCGTAAGCGTTAAAGGAGATCCTGACGGTTTTCTGAACAAAGGCTATATCTGCCCCAAGGGAATTGCCTCCCCTGATCGGCTTACCCATCCTGACCGGCTCAAACATCCTCTTAAAAGGGTCGGGAAACGGGGTGAGGGAAACTGGAAGCGGATCTCATGGGACGAGGCCCTGCAAGAGATTGCCGAGAACTTGCTGAAGATAAAGGAACAGCATGGCGCAAAGGCTGTTGCGTTCGGCGCAGGTATGCCCAAAGGCCTGGAGCACTTCGTCTTGATCCGTCTCGCTAATATCTTCGGCTCTCCTAATGTCGTTGCCCCCCAAGATGTATGCCATGCGCCCCGGGAGGTAACCGGTGTGCACACCTGCGGGTTTTATCCTGTGGCCGATCTCCATCATCCGAGCAAGCTGATCCTCTTGTGGGCAAGTAATATCACCTCTACGAACGAGGAGGGAGAGATATGCAGCATGCTTTTGGAACAAGTGCGCACGGGAACCGATCTAATAGTTGTTGATCCGCGAAAGATCGATCTGGTCAAGAAGGCCAAGAACTGGCTTCAGCTCAGGCCTGGAACGGATCATGTCCTTGCGCTGGGCCTGTTACACGTACTAATTGAGGAGGCCCTTTATGATACTGATTTTGTTGAAAAATGGACCCATGGTTTCGATGATCTCGCGAATCACATCAAACAATACACTCCTGAAAAGGTCTCAGAAATCACCTGGGTACCACCGGACCTCATCCGTGAAACGGCCAGGCTTTACGCCCAGGCAAAGCCGGCCGTCATTCAGTGGGGAAACCCCATCGAACACACGATCCATACCTTCGATATAATCCGGGCACTCATCTGCCTGATGGCCATATCAGGAAATCTGGATGTACCCGGTGGAAATATACACGCCAAAGACCCAGACATTATGGGGTTAGGACCCTTTGTGCGGGCCGATCTCATACCGGAGAAGCGAAAGGAGATGATCGCAGCTTATCACCGTGTTATACCCAGACTGATGACCACTCCCGCGGCCTTCTTCAGGCAAGCTGTTCTCCAGGGGACGCCCTATCCGGTGAAGGGGCTCTATTCCATGTGTGCAAATCCCCTGTTATCCTTTGCCGATGGCCGCAAAACATATGAAGCACTGATGAAGCTGGATTTCATAGCAGTTGCCGATCTGATTATGACCCCCACAGCCGCGCTCGCAGATATTGTGCTTCCAGTTGCGACCCAGTTTGAAATTGACGATATCGGCCACTATGGGCTCGGCCATGGTTTTATCCTGGCACGGCCCAAGGTGGTTGATCCGCCGGAAGAGTGCTGGCCGGATACCAAGATACTCAATGAGCTGGGTAAACGTATCTCTCCCCGGGAATACTGGTACAATGACCACACCCAGTTTTTGAACGATGTCCTGAAACCCAGCGGGCTCACATATCCTCAGTTCGTTGAGAGGGGATATCTGAAGGGTCCGGAACGGTTCAAGGCTTACGAGGAAAAGGGTTTTCGAACTCCTACGGGAAAGGTGGAGCTGAGCCTGAGCCGGGCCGAGGAATTCAACTTGCCGCCATTGCCTCAATTTCAGGGCCTGCCGGAGGAACATGATCCGGATTATCCCTTGATACTGACAAGCTCTAAGAGCCAGTATTATCTCCATTCATCATACCGATGGGTCAAGAGTCTCAGGGAAAAAAGGCCGGATCCCAAGGTCGAAATTCATCCCCAAACTGCCGCACAGTACGGTATCAAACAGGGCGACGAGGTTGTTATCGAAACAAAGGTCGGTGCAATAACCCAGATTGCCCACATCACTGACGGTATTGATAGGAGGGTAATAAGCGGTTCCCACGGCTGGTGGTTCCCGGAGGAAAAGCCCGAAACCCTCTATGCATGGGAAAGATCCAATTTTAACATGCTCACCTCGACTACCAGCCTGGGCAAGGAATTCGGGACACCGAATCTGAAAGCAATTGGATGCAGAA
>CAZJQZ010000249.1:0-2110 GCA_964548045.1 uncultured Dehalococcoidia bacterium
ATACAAGCCTACAATTACCTATACTCGCCTTACCATAAATTGAGCTTTTATCAGTCAAACCTTGGACTATTGAGCCCCCTGAAAATTAATCCGCCATATTCTACCACGTGGCTACAGAAGAAGATGAATTAGAGTCCGACCAATGTTGGGGCTTTATAAGATCCCCACAGTGCTGCGAACACGGTAGTGCTGACTGCATAGGGAAGTAAAGAAATAAGGTCTCGGCGGGCTGGCCTTTTTTCGTCGGCTGGTTTAAGAGGTTGTGCAGAAGAGCGAGTTAAGTCATCTGGTAACGAAACCAGACAGAAATTTGAAAGAGAGCGGGTAACGGGATAGAATGTCTGGTCGTTGTTGGTGGCCCTGCCAGTAGGTTGCAGGAAAAAAAGGGACGTTGGTGACAAGAGAGCCAGACGTAGTAACCAGGTGTGCGAAGTAGGAAAGGAAACATAATGAATCATTTGACTATGGACTATCTGTTTCACCCGAAGTCGATAGCCATCGCTGGCGTTTCTATCGACCCAAACAAATGGAACCCAGGCCGGGGCTATATGTATGCATTGGTCGGTTCCGGGTTCAGGGGCAAGATTTATGCGGTGAACCCCAGTGGCGGCGAAATTGATGGGACAAAGATATACGTTAGCATTAAGGATATTCCAGATTCTGTTGACTATGTCATATCGGCAATTCCTGCCCAGCATACACCCCAGTTAATAGCAGACTGTGCTACCAAGGGAGTGAAGGCTATCCACTTCTTTACCTCTGGTTTTAGTGAGATAGAAGATGAAGAAGGCGAACATCTGGAGTCGGAGATACTCAAGGTAGTTCGCCATAGTGGTATCCGGGTCATCGGGCCTAATTGCATGGGGCTATACTGTCCCCGAACAGGCCTGTCATTCGCTCTGGAGTTGCCCAAGCAAAGTGGCTTTCCCAAACAGAGCGGCCAAGTTGGCCTTTTTGCGCAGAGCGGTGGAAACAGCATCTATTGTATCAGGGAAGCCAGTGCCCGGGGCGTCTATTTCAGCAAAGTAGTGAGCTATGGCAATGCTGTTGACCTTAATGAAGCAGACTTTCTAGAGTATCTTGCCGGTGATTCAGAGACCGAAGTAATCGCTGCTTATATCGAGGGGGTAAAGGATGGCGTTCGGTTTGCCAGAGTGCTCAAGGAAGCAACTAAAGTAAAGCCGGTGATCATCTTCAAGGTTGGCGCTACGGAAACTGGTACCAGAGCTGCTGCCTCACATACCGGCGCCATAGCGGGAGCAACTAAGGTTTGGGAGAGTCTCCTGAGACAATTTGGTGCTATCCAGGTATATAGCATGGAAGAAATAATTGATGTAAGCCTGGTTTTCTTGCACGTGTCTCTTCCTAAGGGGAGGAACACCGCGATAATTGGCGTGGGTGGTGGGATCAGTGTCATAGCGGCCGATGAATGCTCAAATGCAGGGCTGACTCTACCGACGTTGCCTGTACAGCTCAGGCGAAGGCTAAGGGATATGAACATTTCAGAGGCGGGCCGCATCTTCACAAACCCGGTGGATATGGATCCATTCACGGTACCGGAGATGCTCGCGGACAGTATCAGAGCAATTGCTGACTGTGACCAGATTGATCTGCTGATTATACACGTAGCATTTGACATGTGGTCCCTCATAGATGTAAATGATGTCACCACGGCCTACGTTGAGGCTATCCTCGACCTGGAGGGCACAATTGATAAGCCTGTCGCTGTGGTCCTGCACTTTTGCGGCGTTGACCGGGCAAAGGGTCTTGCTTCTCAGGCACAGTCGAGGCTATGTGAAGCCGGGTTTGCCGTATTTCCCTCAATTGGACGAGCTGCAAGCGCTATCAACAAGGTAATTGAGTACCACGAATGGTGTCAGAGACGCAACGAAGGGGATAGCTAGCGTATGACTGAGGTAGTGGCTGTTGCCTATGAGTAACGATGATGTGGTTTCAAGGAAACTAGTTGCCGAGGCGGATTGCAACATTGGCCCCAATCATGCCTAGAGAGGATGCTCTGGGCTACCCCTTGGGCCACTTATGTTATGAGCGGCAACTTACACGTGAACCTCAGTATTAGTGGATTCAGAGCCTTGCCCTTTTGGCTTGG
>CAZJQZ010000250.1:0-2069 GCA_964548045.1 uncultured Dehalococcoidia bacterium
CTGTTAGGAAATACCGGGAATATGACACAGTGTGAAGCCATGGTTGCCGCGAGAACCTGTTGTTTCTCCAACCACGTGCGGTACGATTGCTCTTCTGACCCCTTTAAGCCTTTGGTCTAAATACCTTCAGGCTGACTACCTGTGTAGTCAAAACAATTTCCTTTCCCAAGATACCTAAAGAAGATTCAATAGGGCTATGAGCGATGAGCCATATGCTTTCAGCGATGAGCTATGAGCTTCTTCTCAGGCACTAAGTCAACGAATTCAGGAATGTCCCGCAAATCAGGGCTTTGGTAGCCAAGGTAGATTGGCCAAATATTGGGAAAAGATTACTGAGAAGGATTTCGTCGCATGATCAAGAGCCTTCTTGCCGGGGATGAAGGAAAAACCCTCGAATTCAAAGAGAGCTGTCGCTCTCTGCCGAAGATTGCCCAGACCGCTGTTGCATTTGCTAACACGGCTGGAGGGAAAATTGTCATTGGACTTAAGGACAAGACAAAAGATATTATAGGGCTTTCCGATCCCCTCAAGGATGAGGAACGTCTTGCCAATGCCTTTGCGGATGGAATCCGCCCTCTGCTCATTCCTGACATCCAGATCCATGCTTGGCGCGACCGTGAGCTTATTGTAATCACTGTACCTCATACGGTCGGCCCTTATTATATCACTGCAGAAGGCCCTGATAAGGGTGTTTACATAAGGTTAGGGTCTACGAACCGTCGAGCAGGTCCTGAGATGATTGCTGAACTCCGGAGATTTGCTCGCAATATATTTTTTGATGAACAGCCATGCTCAGAAATCAGCTCGGAAGATATCGACTTCCGAGCAGCTTCCGAGTTCTTCTCAGCGGTCTCTCGCCAACTGACGCCTCCGCGAAGAAGGTCTCTCGGACTTATGGTGAATCATGGCGGAAGGGAGGTGCCAACCCAGGGTGCAGTTTTGCTCTTTGGCAAAAACAGGAAAGATATGTTCCCTGATGCCGTTATTCGATGCGCTCGTTTCCATGGATCAAACAAAGCTCGCTTTCTTGATCAAATACAGATTGATGAATACCTGCCAAAGGCAATTGACAGTGCAGTGGCCTTCATCGAAAGACACACTGCGGAGGCCTTTGAGATCGGGCGTGTTCGGAGAAGAGAAATACCCGAGTATCCTCCTGAGGCAGTGAGGGAGGCTATCATCAACGCGGTTGTTCACGCAGACTACGCCATAGGCGGCATGGATATTAAAGTGGCGGTATTCGACAACCGAATTGAAATAACAAATCCGGGTCTTCTACCCTTCGGCCTGACGCTTGATGCAGCCCTTTCCGGGGTTTCGAGGCTTCGCAATCGCGTGATCGGCCGTGTTTTTCGTGAACTGAAGCTTATTGAGCAGTGGGGCTCAGGAATCGGCAGGATGATTGCCGCTTGCAAAGAATCGGGCTTGCATCCACCGCGCTTTGAGGAAATCGGCACAAGCTTTCGGGTTACTCTTTTCGGGCAGCGGGTCACCGCTCCCACAATACCCGACTGGCACGGGAGGCTATTGGAGTATCTTGCTGAAAGAGGAGAAGTAACAACTAAAGAAGCTGCCACTATCTGGAAAACATCAGATCGAACAGCAAGGACACGGCTCCGGAAATTGGTAAATAATAAAATCCTTGCTGAAGTGGCAACTGGGCCAAAGGACCCTAAAAAGACCTATATTCTAAAGGCGGTTATGTAGGGTTGATAAAGGGTCGCTTGCCATTTTTTCCCAAGAAAAGAAGAAATTGAGTCCCTTGGACTGAAAGTTTATGATGAAGGGAAAATAAATGATGTCGATGGCAAAATCCTTTCCAAACTAGAATAATGGAGGGCTATCCTCAGTGAATTATCTCCTTCTGCAACCTTCATCGCTTACGTCATTTACCCCATGTACTTTACATTTCGCCTTTCCCCCTTTCTTTCTTTTCCCCCGATCGCTCGACTCTCGTTCAGCTTCCGGCTTTCAGCTTTGAGCTTCTTCTCCGTTTCTCCGCTTCTCCGCTTCCCCGGCTTGTCCGCCGTTTTTCTTGTTCGCCGGTCTTGTGGCGAAATGGCGGATTC
>CAZJQZ010000251.1:0-2057 GCA_964548045.1 uncultured Dehalococcoidia bacterium
GCAAAATGATGTCGGCAAACTTTGCCTCACCCTCAAACCAGATGGACTGGTTCACTGCAAAGGGCAGCCTCTCGGTCCTGTAAGCCCTCACATAGCGATTGGTCTCATTCATGGTGCCGATAAACGAACCGCCGTATCGGTAGTACATCTGGATCTCAGGATACCCATCTGCCGGGTACTTGTATTTATGGAACTGGGCCTCAATAGACTGACCGCAGAAGCCTTTTCCTCTCCATTCAAACTTACCGTCCAAGATACACTCCGGGATCTTGAGCCGGGGGATGTGCTGGCCCATGGGAGCGTTGATATTAGAGCGAGTGGGTTGTTTATGCATGCGATAGACAAAACGATAACCGGCTGCCGAGTTGTCCACGTCGCCACTGATTCCCCCTTCGGTATAGCCAGGGAAGAGAAACTCCGAGTTGTGAGGTGCTCCCTGAGTGGTGCCCCAGATATTGATACCTTGTTTACCAAGGCCCTGCATCGCAGCTAAACTGATCATAAGCCGTGCCCAGTCTGTACCGGTTGCAGACCTACACGCACCTCCCCAGCCTCCCAGGCCGCCTGCGGCCAGCATGGTCTTTTTAGAGGCCCATTCTCTGGCCAGAGCCCTGATTTCTCGAGCAGGGATGGTGGTTTCTGTTTGCGCCCACTCGGGGGTCTTTGGTATGCCATCTTCCTTGCCCAAGATGTAGTCCTTCCATCTGTCGAAGCCGACAGTGCGGCTCTCAATGTAGTCCTTGTCGTAAAGTTCCTCGGTTATCCAGACAAAGGCAATCGCGCAGGCCATAGCGTTGCCCGTATCCGGTCTGGGAGCAAACCACTTATCTGCATACATGCCGGCTGTGTGATTATAGAAGGGATCGATGAAGATCATCTTGACCCCCAACTCCTTGAGCCATTGACGGCGACAGGTGCTTTCAAATGCAGAGTAGATTCCGTGGGTAGTTTCCGGGTCGCTCGACCAGAACACAATCATTTCCGCATGCTTCAGTGCGTCCTGCAGTAGGTCATATTGCTCCGGGATACCTAACCTGTGGCTGAATCCCCATTGATGCATGCCTCCCCAGTGCCAACCCTCCCAACTGTCCGGATTATGATCAGCATAGGTGTAACCTACAAGGTTCATGAACCGAAAGTAGGTGCTGTGCCGATAGCCCAGGTGCCCCCATAGATGGTGAGAGCTTGCGGTGCTCAGCATGGCAGCCGGGCCATATTCCCGCTTGATTCGCTTGATCTCATTTGTGACAATATCCGCAGCCTCGTCCCAGCTGATTCGCTCATACCCTGACTCCCCTCTCTTGGTGCAGTTTCGTTTCCCATCAGGGTCAAAATCGACCCGCTTGAGGGGATATAAAAGCCTTTTGGGCGAATAAACCATCGACCGCCAGGCAAATGAATACGGGGAGAGGGTGGTCTTCCGGGGAGGGGAAAACTTTCTGCCCCTTGCTTCGATAAACCATGAGGGCGCGTCAGTGTCGTCAAATTCCATGGGGGTGATGCGAAGTATTTTGCCGTCTTGAACGTAGACAAAAACAGGCCCACCAGTTGTGCTATTTGTTAGTTTCTCTAACTTTCCCATGTCCTGTCCTCTTTTCAATAAATTACCGCTTTGCCACAAGCGCGGGCACATTAGCACGATTGCTTTCGTAACCTTGCCATCACCAGGCTACTGCCGATCTCCCTCTGCTGGTTTTCAAGCAAAGGTCCCCTGGAACTATGGATTAACCGAATGTGGCGAATTTAGAAGCTTTTTTTGTCAAGTCAATATATTCTCTGTTCCATCTTTTTTTGTTTTTTCTCTGAGTGCAGGAAATTGAAGAAGATAGTACTTCGTTTACCCCCTAAGTAATAAAGCTACAGGTCTGCCCATGAATATATGCTGGGCGGGGTAATCTCGCACGGTCACGGTATAGTGGCTAAAGGCTTTTCAGTCAATGGAAAAACAGTGAACATAGGTTGGTTGAGAGCGAGGTATACAGTTTACTCTTTCTTATCCAGTAGTTTCAGGCTGAGCCTCAGGCAGGCTTCCTCCGCCGAATCCTCTCCAGGGGAGA
>CAZJQZ010000252.1:0-2043 GCA_964548045.1 uncultured Dehalococcoidia bacterium
CGCGATCATCAAAGCCTGGGCAGCAAAAGCACTACATTGTTGAGGAGTTTGTAGATGGGGTAGACCTTGGGGATAAGCTCCAGACAGCTCAGCAATGGACAACTCTGGAAGCTGCAATGTTCTTTACTGCGTTGTTCGATGGCCTGACTGCATTAAAAAGTTTGAACATTGTGCATCGAGACCTAAAACCAAGCAACGTCCGTGTACGAACGGATGGTTCACCAGTCATCATCGATTTTGGGCTAGCTAGACTTCTTGACCACTCAGACCTTACTCGTACAAGCGAAGGGGCTGCCATTGGAACCCGAAAATACTTCTCACCAGAACAATGTGTAGGAACTAAATACGATATTGACCATAGAACCGACCTGTTTGCCGCAGGCATTCTACTTTACCAAGCATTAACAGGAAGTCATCCATTTTGGCAGGCGGACATGCCCGTTGATCAATTCCAGGATGTTATCTGCCACTCAAATGCTTGTCTTGAAAGACCAGAGTTCATCTCGTTGCCGAATTCTTGGCGAATCATAGTGGGCCGCCTTCTCAGTAAAGAACGTGCAATGAGGCCACACAATGCTGCTCAGGTTGCACAAATCCTTCGGAGAATCGAGGAAATTTAATGCGCAGAGGTCCATGGCTTCAATTCGGTGATAGAAGTCAACGGCTTGCAGTTGAACAACTCCAGCAAGGAGCGGGGGTTGGCGTTATTTTAAGCCCCCGTGACCTTGCCCGCCACTCAGCAATCGAGTATGCCCAAAGATACCACGGATTAAATGCACATGTTTTAATTGATCAGCAGTTTTACGTACCACAGTTCACGAATCGCAATTTAGCTTCTTATCCTGTAAATCAACTGCGATCAATATGTTCACAAGTGCATCAAATCACAGATTCAGATTTGGCAGCACTCTCTCGTGAATTATATACAACTAACGCTGAGCTAGCGTGTGATGGGCTAATTGCCCCCGCACTAGTATATGAGGCTGGACGCCCCGATATAGTTCAACTGAACTCGCGGTTGTTCAGAGCAGCGAAACAAGCAGGAGATGAACTAGGGATACCAACTTACGCAACAGTGATACTTGGCCTCTCAGCAACTTCATCTGACCAGACATTGCGCACGCTTCTATCGCAGGCGACAGCCCTTGATAGTGATGGATTTTATTATGGCTTTCAGTGCAGTCCTGAACGCATACCGTCCTCTCATGAAGCTGTATTAAGATGTTGTACCGCTGGTCTTACACTAGCCTGCACAGGGCTACCTGTATTGCATGCCTACGCAGGTCCTATGGCACTGCTTTCGTTGGGGTTTGGTGCCACAGGTTCTGCTATTGGTCATAGTCAGAATCTTTGGAAATTCACCACCTCTAGATGGACACATACGACAGGTGATGGCGGTGGCGGTGATGCACCCGCTCGCTTTTTCTCCGTTGCTCTCTGGGGAACAATTACTTACCCAGATGAGGCTACACAACTACCCTCAAACCTGTGGAACCAAGTTTTAGTGCATTCCCCTTTCTCACAGCTAGTGTCATCAAACCAGCCTTTCATAAAGTGGCCCCGTTGGGATGCAAACAAGCATTTGGTTTATTCCATTTGCACGGTCGTGTCAGACATTGCGGCAAATAATGACCCGCGCACGAATGCAAACAGTGCAATCACCTTTTTACAAGATGCTGTTGCTTTGCATAGGAATATCGCAGCTAGCGGTCTGGCGCTACGTGACGATACCAATGTGTATCAGCAAAACTGGCAAGATGCTATGAATAATCTCCTCAATAATAATTCTGCCGACTTTGATTATCTAGCCTTATTATCATAAATTGGCCAATCTATCAAGGCAAATTTCGCCTTACTCCATGCTCCTCCAGCAACGCCTTACCTCTATTATTTGTCATCATGTCGTGATCTTAACCTGCTATTTGACACCCGTGCCCAATACCCATACAATTCAATCCGCTGTAGAATAGAGGAGGAGAAGATATGAAAGTGAAGAGCATAGCCGTATTGCTGCTGGCGGTTGCGGTGCTGGCGGGGGCGGGG
>CAZJQZ010000253.1:0-2018 GCA_964548045.1 uncultured Dehalococcoidia bacterium
CTGATTGGTTTCCTTATCAAATGATATCTCGTCGAACGATCCCTTAGCAAACGTGGCTCCGCTTCCTTCCGGTTTGTAGCAATTGCCATTATCATCTGTGAACTGTTCTTCTATCACAGTATCATCGATGACTTCCACCGCGGTGTATAGTCCAAAATAGACTGGACCTTCACCGTAGTCTATGTAGACACTGTAAAAGGCAGTATGAGCAGATGGCACACTGGCCTCGCGGAAGATATCGGCAGTTACCTTCTCTCTTAGAAAGGACTCATCATTAAATCCACTTGAAAAGGTTAACTGTTTGAATCCATAGAAACGTTGGTCGTCGGTTTCAGGGTACTGGTCTTCGAATTCATCAAAATCGAGTTTGAACGCCAGTTTCCAGATACCCCGACCCCATGAATCACGAAGCGATGAGTTTCCTTTCAAACGAATGCCAACATAGTTCCAGGTACTGTCTTCGAATTCTATGGTTGAAGAAACCCAGATTGGGTTTTCATCTGTTCCTCTCATCTTTCCAGGGACACTCATCGGGTCTCCTGCATCCCTCGTAGGCATCATGCCATTTTCAGGAAACTTATTTGTAGGGGGGCCTCCTTCGGGAACACAGGTGAGTTGGCCTTCGATTGTCATACATTCGCCAGTTATTTGGCCGAATGGAGCTGTAAACTCACAGGGGCAGCCTTCACAAGCGCCATTGCATGCATCGATAGCTTCCGGCGGCGCAGAGAAAGGCATATTCCCTTGTGGAGGTCCAATCTTGTTTATTGGCTGGAATCCGTCCTGAGGAGGACTCATTCCTTGTCGTTGTGGTGGACGTTGCATGTCTCCGCCACGATCGAAGTTCACTGGAGGTCGCTCGGCTTCTCCAAGTTTCCTCATATTCTTTTGGGTCCCAAATTCCCCGTAATTTTCTGTCATATCATCCAGCATGGCCTGCCAGTTCTCAGGATCGATGGTGATATCTATTCGATTGACTTCATCATCGGGAAACACCACCTCGTAATTAGGCGCCACTCGATTGCTATGAGTTTCTTCACTCCACACCGTGGTGGATATTTGAGCAGATTCGCGCCACGACGAAGCAGATATATTTTCAGATCGCGCGCTACCGCACCCGGACAATACCGGAATGCATACAACAATAGTAACCAATAAAATCAGTCCTTGTTCCCAGCACGTTTTCATGTCATTTGTCCTTTTTAATAATGGAAAGCCCAATAACCCCTTCCCGATCATACGAAATGGAACTTATTTGTGTCATTGATGAGAACCCCCATTTCTTCAGCGTGATTAGATCTTTTGACCTTTTTCACCCCGATTGCTTGCCCAACCCTTCCAGCAGCCAGCAGACAAATGCGATTATCATTCCCCATCCAACTGTAATTCCCAGACCGGCAATTAAATCCATCATGCAACTCCATTAGTTAATGCATCAAACTTTCATATGTGATCCATACTATTAAACGTATAAATCAATTCAACCACATCATCATGAATCCACCATGAACACTCAATGAATAAGAAATTGCAATTATCGAATTACACAAAAAAGAGCCCCACCCGGCAGGGTGAGGCTCTCAGTTCTGATATCTTGATATAATCCGGTTTATGCTCCGAATCCCATTCCCATTGGGCCAGCTCCGCCACCGCGAAGGCCTTTACCGGAAAAACCGCTGCCTTCCATCCCCATCTGGTCCTGGCCACCGCGAGGGCCGTGCCCTTTAATGCCAGAGCCCAATCCATTTTCCTGAACATATGCTTTGATACTCTCCATCACCGACGTAATGGTATCGGCCTGCTCCTGAGTAATGATTCCTTCCTCAACAAGTCGATCCAGCCTTTCCCCATCACGCGGACCGATTTCGGGCCATCCGTTTTCTTTGATGTAAGTGGCAATTTGGCCTCGGATTTCCTTGACTTCATCGGCCTGTTCCTGTGTTATTACACCTTCCTCAATTGCCTTACTCCATATCCTGGCATCAAGATGACCGAGGTGACGTTGAACTCTCTTTTTC
>CAZJQZ010000254.1:0-2012 GCA_964548045.1 uncultured Dehalococcoidia bacterium
ATCAAGAGGGAGGCGATGCTGGTTGGCCGAAATAATTATTGACGGAAATGAATCGATTGAGAGTGCTCTCAGGCGCTTCAATAAAAAGGTGCAGAACGATGGAATTCTCAGTGAATACCGACGGCGGCAGTTCTTTGAGAAGCCTTCAATAGTTCGCAAAAAGAAGCGAGCCACCAAGAAGCGCAAGAGTCATAGAAGCTCGTAATATAAATTGTAAAGTGAAATCGAGGAGGCCCGATACGTGGCATTGCAGGAGCGGGTGTCAGATGATCTCAAAAAGGCGATGAAATCTGGCGAGAAGCAACGAGTGAGCGTGCTTCGCATGATGAAATCGGCGATTGATAATGCCCAGATCGCCCGGAGAGAGACGTTGGACGATGACGGAGTAATCGAAGTTCTCTCCCGTGAAGCAAAAAGGACCCGCGAGAGCATTGCTGAATTTAAGAAGGCGAATCGGCGGGATGCGGTCGAGAAGGAAGAATCGGAACTCGTTGTTATCTTGGAGTACCTGCCGCAGCAGATGTCACGGGATGAAATAGCGGAGCTTGTGCGCCAGGTGATTGTGGAAGTGGGGGCGCAAAGTCCAAAAGATAAGGGCAAGGTCATGTCCAAACTCATGCCCCAGCTCAAAGGTAAAGCAGAAGGGCAACTGGTTAACGAGGTAGTAACTCAGGCCCTGGAAGCAATCTGAACGAAAAAAGAATTGAAAGCAAAATCAAAAGGAACCAGCTACAGGCCGGTTCCTTTTTTTTTTTGACGCGGGGCAATTTGGAAATCAGTATCGCACTTTGAAATCGGCGAAGTCGCCAGTGTATTCGGACCATTCGGTATCCACTCTTTCCACTCGGGCGCTCGGTGGGCCAGCGTGAAGATTTCGCACCAGTTCCTCCAGATTGTCTCTATTTCCCTCCGCCCTAAGTTCAACGGCTCGCCCTCCCGGCAAATTCCTAACGTATCCTTCGAGCCCCAGACCCCGGGCCTGCTGCTGGACGAAGGAACGAAAATTTACCCCTTGAACACGCCCGTGCACAGTGGCAAAAAGCGATGCATTTGGTGCCATAGGTCAAAGTTTAGCAAAGGGAGATTTGGGTGTAAAGCGATTCATTGAATCCGGCATTGACTTAGTTTTTCAGGAGTGCTAGACTTCTCAAAAACAAAAGGAGGTGCGAGATGCCGGAAGAAGAAGTTGGTACGGTCAGCAAGTTCTTTGCCAAGCCGATGGTGGCAGGGATTGATCTTACTGCGTCGATCAAAGCGGGCGACAAATTGCACATTAGAGGGCACACCACGGATATGCAATTCGTGATAGGGTCTATGCAGATCGAGAACGCAAATGTAGAAGAAGGCAATCAGGGAGATTCGATTGGCATCAAGGTTCCCGATCGGGCCAGAGAGGGAGACAAGGTTTACAGGATTACAGATTAGGGGGCACGAATTGACGTGCCCCCTGGTTTAGAAAGACTTTAGCAGGTTCGCCATTTCGATAGCACTTACACCTGCCTGAAAACCAGCATTCCCCATTTTGGTGCCGGCGCGCTCGATGGCCTGTTCCAGAGTATCTGCGGTGATAACCCCAAAGGTTATAGGCAATCCCAACTCTAGGCTTGCGCTGGCGATGCCTTTACTTACCTCGGAAGCGATGTAGTTGAAATGCGGTGTTCCGCCCCGGATTACTGCGCCCAGACAGATGACCCCATTATATTTGCCTGTCTGTGCCATTTTCTTGGCCACAAGCGGGATTTCAAAGGCTCCCGGAGCCCAGGCGATTTCCACATTTTCATCTTTTACCCCATGCCGGGAAAGAGCGTCCTTTGCTCCTGAGAGAAGTTTGCTGGTGATTAGTTCATTGAACCGGGAGACGACCATCCCAAACTTCAGGTCTTCCCCGATCAGCATTCCTTCATATTCTTTTCCCACCGTTTCCTCCTTACAATAGATTGGAATGCACAAGTTATTGCGATGTTTACCAATCTATGTCAATCAAATGCCCCATCTTTTCTTTCTTTGTTTCC
>CAZJQZ010000255.1:0-2003 GCA_964548045.1 uncultured Dehalococcoidia bacterium
GTTTATCCGCCTATATTTGTGCCATACGGCATTGAGGAGGTTGTCACTATCATGATGGATCTGGTAGCTTGGAATACAGGGCAATGGAAGGAGGGCGTAGCCCGACTGGAATTGCCCTGTGTCGAAACCCTCAATTCAGAAAGGATCATCATGATCAACAATTCCTCTCTCGATAAATGGAAGCGCCTCGGGCACAAACATATCGATCAACAATTTACCCATGAGATTATTCATGGACTCGATTGTTCCCCGTTCGAGGCTTCTGCGATTCCGGATACAGTTTACCGCGTCTATGCCCCCTATTTCGAAACCGCCGCAACGCTGAAGCCCGGACAACTGCTCTTTCAGGTCATATCCGCTGAGACCTCGGCCAATACGCCGCTGTCGCACGGTAAGCAGGTCACCGTTGTCCTTACCTTTGATGCCGGTATCGAAGACCTCAAGGTGCGCCAAAGCAAAGGCATTCAAGCCCTGCGACAACACAGAATGCAGCGGATGTGCATTGAAGCGTTTCAGCAAGGGGGCCTGCTTACCATCGAAGACCTAGCCAATCGCTTGTTTAACTGCGGGCAGCGTACCCTTTCCAGGGATCTGGAAACCTTACGCCGGCAGGGAATCGTCCTGCCGCTTCGATCCACGATCAAGGACATGGGCCGATCCATCTCACACCGATCCCTAATTGTTGAACAGTGGCTCAAGGGTAAAGAATACTCCGAGATCGCTCGCCACACCCACCATAGCATAAGCTCAGTTCAAAACTACATCAGCAAGTTTAAACGGGTCGTGGCTCTGGCTGAAGAGGGCTATGACATTCACACCATTGCCTTCCTGGTGAAGGTGTCGGCTCCTCTGGCAGAAACCTATCACGACCTGTACCGGAGGATGGCCATGGTCCCGCACCGGGAAAAGGAACTTACGTCGTTCCCCAAAAAAGGGACTCCTCAGATTCCCATAGCGAGGTGGCAGTGAATACATCGCCCGACAGTGTCAAACGCTACCGATCGGCCAAAGCGCGCTTTCTTAGGCCGGTTATTGCACACTTCTTCGCCCGAGAGTTTCCCCGAGTGTTTGGCCCGGTCATGAGAGAAAAGATTGCCGATGAGCTCATCCAGCTTTTCGAGGCCCTTGCTCCTGAGAGCCCGCGGCTCAAACCCGGACAACTGCTGTGGAATGCCCTGGATAAAGATACCCGGGGCGATTCGCCAAAACGGAGGTATGTGCCGGTTGTCCTGAGCGTCATTTGCGAAGAAGACGTTGCAATGCTCAGCCAAGGCGTTCACATGTCAAAGATCACGGAACGGTCAATCGTCAGAATGATTCGAGAAGCCTACCAGCAAGGGGGCATCCTTTCGTCTCGGGATATTGGCTTAATCACCTTGCGGCAACCCTCGTGGGCTTCTTCTCTCAGAAGGCGCTTTGAAGCCCGAAATGGCTGTACGCTCCCTCATACCGGTGCTCTCCATGACATGGGATCAACCGTATCCCATAAGGCCACTATCATCAGAAAGGTTGTCATTGAAAAGAAGGATCCCGCTGCCGTGGCCCGGGAATGCAACCATACCCAGGCCGCAGTGGATCGCTACCTCACAGACTATCATCGGGTCAAAACCCTTTACCATCTCAACCATAGTATAGAGTTTATTCACTTAACAACACAGATCGCAAAACATGTTATCATTCAATATATCAATATCATTGAGCTCGAGAAAAAAACATCTTGACATGCCAAATGGCAATAACTCTGGAGGACTTGCCCGCGGCACGGCATCCCGCCCGTATTCCAATTAACGAAGAGTCGGGGCAAAGCAGATTATTTTTTGCCTTAAGGAACGTTACGCAGTTGCTGGGGGAGTGTCCCCTATCACGCATGCTAGGTGGTGTGAGGAAGGGGAGTGAGAAGCTCCCCTGTGCCGGATTACCCATCTATTCGGCATGCAAAGCATCCAGTACAGCACTGGGATTCCTGGATGCAATGCGAAGCAATGCCTTGGCTGGCCCTTCTG
>CAZJQZ010000256.1:0-1989 GCA_964548045.1 uncultured Dehalococcoidia bacterium
GTGAGATTTCCTTTTCGCTGGAGTGTTTCCCCGTAGAGCCGGATCAGTGTCAGCGGGGTTTTCAGTTCATGGGAAATATTATTTACAAATTCTGTCTTCAGGCGCATGGTTTCAGATTCACGGGAAATATCACGGGCTATCATCACCGCGCCGAAAAGCATTAAAGCCACAATGACCGCCAGAAGAACTCCATAAAAGAAGATTTCGCGACTGGCTGCTTTCTCAATGGCTTTCATTTCAGGGTGCGAAACCAGGATCTTCCAGGGCAACGGAAAAGTGCGAAAGGTCAGCGCCAGCATTTCTTTCTCAGAGTATGCCTCCTGATCTGATGTGATATTTCGATCCCCATCCTCAATCAGCTTGAAGTCAAGCCCTGAATCCTCTGAAATATCCTCAAGAATCTGAGGGATCATCTTATTTTTTAAATGATCAAGATCCCAGCAAAAGCCCCCGTAATAAACTCTGCCTGGCTGAAAATCCGGCAGTGCTGCATAAGAGACAATAAGCAGGTCATCGTCATGAGTAACAGGGAACCGATCCCGCACAACTTCATCATTCGTCCCGGACAGGGATAATTTTTCCTTTATTCCCGGAACAGCATTAGTTTCGAGAAAATCCGCAAAAAGAAGCACCTGCCTGTAAGGAGATTGTTGTTGCTGCAGATCTAAATATGCATCCCGAATTTCAGGAAACCTGTCACTGGAAAGCTCGGCATTAAGGATCGATTCAATCTCTGAGATATAAAAGTCATAGGCCGGCTGGCTTATGGCCCATGTACCTTCTCGCATTTGTTGATAGAGGCTGATCAGGATCTGAAGACTGTTTTCTTCCTCTTTCTTTTCCCGGGCAATCTCATATAACTGAAACATGGCGACTA
The DNA here is from genome assembly GCA_964548045.1 of uncultured Dehalococcoidia bacterium. GTDB lineage: Bacteria > Chloroflexota > Dehalococcoidia > SZUA-161 > SpSt-899 > JBGLNL01. The sequence goes on from CAZJQZ010000256.1 coordinate 878, forward strand.
TCCCATAGGGATGTCCTGCTTTGTTCCGTACCTGGCCGTAGTTATCGGAAAGGTCATGATATATGTTAGATGCTTCTTCATATTTCTCAGCTGATATGAGGCACCTCCCCCTTCCTTCAAATGCAACCGCACGGTATCGTTTTGAGGGTGCGTATGATGCACACTCCCTGTATAATTCGGCCGCCTGATCATAATTTTTCTGAGAGAATTCCAGATTCTCAGCCCTTCTAAATAATTGTCCAAAGCGGTTGTTTGCTCTCTGCCCATCGAACTGAATTCCTGGTATTTCCTCACCAGGTATTTCCGGAAAGACTATTTTAAGATCGGTGTCGAGCAAAAATGATTGTCCGGCGGTATCACTGCCAGGAAGTGAAGAACCGTAGTTAGCCTGATTCTTGTTTTCAGGCCGGATCAAATGATTATACTTTTCTGGATTTAAGATTACCTGTTCGTATTCAAGAAGGGCTCCTTCCACAGATGTGAGTGCAGCTTCTCCGGTTACCCAGAGATTTGATTTAAGAAGGTTCCTGACAGCCTCACGTCTCTTGGGGAAAGTGCTTAAACTCAAATAAGCTGCAATTAATGATGGAAGAAAAATTGCCAGAAGGAAGATAAATATGATCTTCCTGTGAGTCAATATTCTATAGGTGAAAATTTTCATCCCTGCCTGATCCATTCACTCCGAAAGCGATCCTGGAAAACACCACACCATACTGCTGCTCATATCTTCCCAGTCGCCGGAAGCCAGTTTGTTGTGATTATCATAGATTACATATGAAGCGTCAAAATCAACCAACAACCATCCATCAAGTTCCTCCTGCCATTCTGACTTATCGCAGACTTTCAGTGTGGCATCACCGCTCAAACCTGCATATAGATTCACAGTATATATGGGGTCCAACGGATTTTCAATGATCAATGCGATTCCCTGTGATGCCTGGTCATAGGTAATACCCTGCCAGATCAATTTACCTTTCTCGAATTTTACCGGGAAATTGTTGCTGAATCTCTGAGCAATCTTATTTGTTTCAGGCCGTCCGAAAAGGATAAGGCTTTTCCGTAGATCATCTTCAGTAACTGCGGTATCTGACCTGATAATTTCATTACCTAAC
>CAZJQZ010000257.1:0-1921 GCA_964548045.1 uncultured Dehalococcoidia bacterium
TACTGGCTCTCCATATTTTTCCCGTAATGAACAATGGGTGGAAGGGTTCTGGTCAACACCCGAAGGCGTTGACATCAATGATATCGATACCGTTTTCTGGTGGATATTCTCCGACCTTCCCGATGAAGTTAATGTCTACCCTTCTGAAAACTATTTCTACTATATGTTCTACTCCGATAGTCGCCAGTTCTGGGGCAATATTCGTCTGGCTGCGGGATATCGTGACAAAGGGGAACTGTCGTTTGCCTATTTCGAATTTGATGAGTTTGCCGGGATTGGTCGGGAGAAATTCACTCAAGCGAAGATTTACAAGCCCGAAGATGGGGTTGAGATAGAGAAGGTCGATCGATTTACATACATTGTTCGATACAATGGAAAGGCCGTTACTTTCCATCTGTATCAATTATCGCAGGAACCGCCCAAGATGTTCAGTCTGAAAGCAAACGAGGAATTCGTCGAACGAACCCTTGATGAATCCGGTTACAAGTTCTTCCTGATCTTCAACAATGAAAAGGACTACTTTTTCTGGGTCCTGAACGAGGAAGACGGTGTTCCTGATGTGCTTGATCCGATAGTTGAATATGATGACATTGTGGTCGGGCGACGTAGCGGATTCGCTTTCTGGATCGATCCCCTAGGCCGAAAAGTACTGGCGAGCATACGCCAGCACAGCGTTACCCGCAATGATTATTATGACGGACCATTCGATCAGCTTGCAGACAATTACGCCGAAGAGGTGAAAATCCAGGAATACATGATCAGAGCAAACCCGGCCATCGACGGGCGCATTAACGAGTATGGCTATTACATTATAGATCAGTACGGCAAACCAGTTGAGAGGCCGTTACGGGTTGCCTTGTCGGTCTACCAGACATACTATACTGAGTCCCAATTTACCACATTCATACAGAGGGCCAAGACTACCTCCGATCCTTATTTCTACATTTCCCGCCGTGGCTCGGTTGGCGAATCGGCAGAAACACCCGACGAATCTTAATTCATACGAGTTGAAAGGAGAGAAATATGAGCCAGGTAGGCAGTATTACTATTGAGCCTGTTTTAGATGAAGTCGAATGCATAGCTGAAGCACTCTCGCACTTTACTGAGTCAAAAAATGATTTTGAAGGTCAGATGGTAAGTGTGCTAATGCCCGCGCTCAATGAGGCGGAATGTATATCGGCTGTTATTTCCTCTATCCCCATCGATGAATTTGCAGCCAGAGGGTTTAATATTGAGGTTCTGGTGGTGGATAATGGCTCAACTGATGGAACGGGCGAGGTGGCTGGAAACGCAGGTGCGCGAGTAGTAACTGAGCCGAAGAAAGGTTATGGCAATGCCTACCGGCGGGGATTTGCTGAAGCTAAGGGTGATATTATTTGCACACTGGATGCAGATGGCACTTATCCGGCTTCTATGCTCCCGGACATTGTTGAAAGATTAGTTAAAGGCGATCTTGATTTTATAAGTACAAATCGATTCGCAAGTATGCATAATGAGGCGATGTCGCCAATTAATCGACTTGGAAATTCACTGCTCAATTTTATCAGCAGGACCTTGTTCAGGTTGCCTTTCCGGGATTCGCAATCCGGAATGTGGATTTTTAGAAAAGATTTGATCGGCAGGATGGATTTGCAGTCTTCAGGCATGTCACTCTCACAGGAGATAAAGATCGAAGCTGCCTGTCGGCTCAAGGCTCGCTGCATCGAGGTGCCTATTTATTATGAAAAGCGTATGGGCTTGCCCAAGCTTAATCGATGGAGGGATGGATTTGGAAATCTGTTCCACTTAATGCGGAAGCGTTTTACCTGGGAGAAACCGGGGAAAAGTGCGTCAGTTTCAGCTACTTCTCAAGGGTTTGGTGGGTATCAGCAGTTTCAGTCCCCTTATCTTTCGTACCATGGAACTGTAAGTGTGCCACATT
>CAZJQZ010000258.1:0-1898 GCA_964548045.1 uncultured Dehalococcoidia bacterium
CTCCTGGCACAAAGCCCCAACATCGCCAAATGGTCGCGTGATGAATACGCCCGAATGATAAAAGCTGATTTCCTAGCAAAAGGATGGGAAAATCCACCTCCGATGGCAGACAAACGAGGTAAACTCATTCCTTTAATGGATTTTCGCAAAGAAAAGGTGGGCGTAAAACTGGGTTTTCAGTCAAGCTCTGCACAAGCTGACATGCTCAGATTCCAGAAGGCCCAGGAATTCCCCCAAACCCAGATAGACCTCGGCATCTACGTTACCACAACAGCAAACTGCCAGCAAGAACTGGGCAAAGCCTCCGGAAAACCCTGGGGTGGGACAAACTTCCACACAATCACGAGGAGCCTGACTTCGCTCAATCGAATGGTATCAATTCCGGTATGCATAATCGGGCTGGAAGTGACTCAGAGTCCGATTCGAACAATTGACCTGGGCAGCACCCCGCCTTCCGTGATGAAAGAACTCATTCTCTCATATCTGGAATGGAAATACGGCACACACATAGAAAAAAACGTTCGGTTAATGGGCAAACGCGTGGATGAGTATTTCGATGGCATACTCCGCCTGCCCGAAAAAGATATCATTCTGGCTCTTGAATTAAGTAGCAGTGGGGGCACATTCCCGACGCGACTCTTCTCAGGTGCTATTCGGCCTTTTATCGCGTCGGTCAGGGAGTACCAGACAATAACAAGGCCAGAGTCATGCTTGAGATTCATCCTTTTGGGTGACTTCAATCCCGGCATCATCTCCAGCACATTCGACGATGCCGGCATTGCCTATGGATGGAGCGAAGGGCTGGAGGTAGAATACGAAATCCTCTCATTTGAAGATTTTGAAGCCTATCTTGCCCAAAAGCGGGAAGCACTGCTCCGAGCCTGACCTCATTCAGAAAATGAGTTAAAGTATTCCGTCATTCCGCTGTGGGATCATTCACCGCTTTCCACACCTCTTTGTAGATAGTCACCACCGCACCTATAGTGCTATCCCGAGCGGGACCTTCAATCGGGAAGGTTTTCCCCTGAACCAGAGCAACCGTAATACTCTTGGCAGCATCGATCTTGGCAATCTCAATGTTCACGCTTGATGTTGCAGCCATAATCCACTCCCCCTGCTTTTTTATGTAATTAAATTTATTCAAAAAACCCTTCATCGTTATGCAAACTAGAAGGGTCTTTTTACGTTTAAATTTTGGTAGCGGGGGCTGGATTCGAACCAGCGACCTCCGGGTTATGAGCCCGACGAGCTTCCACTGCTCTACCCCGCGCCGTGAAATAGAGTTTCTGTTTGATAACCTGCCAAAAGCCCTCGACCGATTAGTACGGCTTAGCTGAATGCATTACTGCACTTACACACGCCGCCTATCAAGCAGCTAGTCTCGCTGCGGTCTTACCCGGTTAAACCGGTGGGAGATCTCATCTTGAGGTCGGCTTCGCACTTAGATGCTTTCAGCGCTTATCCGATCCCGACATAGCTACCCAGCAGTGCCCCTGGCGGGACAACTGGTACACCAGAGGTCAGTCCCTTCCGGTCCTCTCGTACTAGGAAGAGCTCCTCTCAAATCTCCTGCGCCCACGACGGATAGAGACCGACCTGTCTCACGACGGTCTGAACCCAGCTCGCGTACCACTTTAATGGGCGAACAGACCAACCCTTGGGGCCTTCTCCAGCCCCAGGATGTGACGAGCCGACATCGAGGTGCCAAACGGTGCCGTCGATATGAACTCTTGGGCACCATCAGCCTGTTATCCCCGGGGTAGCTTTTGTCCGTTAAGCCACGGCCCTTCCACACGGTGCCGTAGGATCACTTTGCCCGACTTTCGTCCCTGCTCGACTTGTAGGTCTCACAGTCAAGCTCCCTTATGCCAATACACTCTACGGGTGATTTCCATCCA
>CAZJQZ010000259.1:0-1894 GCA_964548045.1 uncultured Dehalococcoidia bacterium
ATGGACGGCGAAGCAATGCCGAATATCGTGAATACGTGGCGGGATGCCTTTTTGGGTGAGAATATTAAGCGATGCACAAAGAAGTCTCCAATTGCTCACTAAGCCGGTACCCGTATAAGCTCTCCCTTCAGGACCAACGGCGTTGTTCCAGATGATCGGCGATGATGCTTTCATCGGCAGTCCGCATCGTCGACGCTGATCAAGATATGCACGCAATACAGCATCGACGGTAACAGAAAGAGGAATGATGCGCTCTTTGTGAAACTTTGTGCAACGGATGAACAACGTTGATTCTTCTGAATTATAATCGCCGAGGGTCAAGCGTAGGAGTTCTCCGCGGCGCAATCCGCTGGTATAAAGCAGGATGATGGCTAACCGGATAACCTGGGGCTTCAAAGGACTCTGCGGTAAAGCTGGAAGCTGTTGAGCAGCACAGAGAAGCCGGGCAATATCCGTGGAACAGAAGATGTGAGGAATGAATTGCGCGTGGTTGGCTGGGAATGTCAGAATATCGGGAATGAAGCTCCGCGGATGAGAGCGTTGACGATAGAGGCAAAAGTTGCGAACGATGCGCATGCGATTTCGTCTAACCGTCGGCGTGAGGTTAGCAAAAGTATCACACCATTGGTTGAATAATCTGCCGCTCAGTTCCTCCGCCCACGGGTACCGTATTGCCAAAAAAGCATCCAAGGAATGTAAGGTGGTGTTTTCTACTCTGTATATCTTGCCGAGGGAACGGTGGAGCTGGAGATATGCTGTGATTTCTTCCGCAAGGAAACTTTGTAATGGTATCGATGAGTTGACTTTCTTACAAGATCTTGCCAGTGGCAGACTGTTGAGAGCGGTGGCATCTACACGAATGTCAATATCAGCACAATCCGGCACTTCGAGCGCTACGCTGCGTAGATCATCAATCGCCAATCGTAAGTAAACACAGGTACTCTCTGTGTTGCGATGCCTTGAACGTCGCCAATGACTTTGACTGATGGTCCCTGCCGGAGCAGGTGAACGGCATAGGAGTGCCTAATGTAGTGAGGACCATGATAAGGAATATCTATGCCACTGAGGCGTACATGGCGTTGAAATGCTTCACTGACAGCGGTCGGTTTCAATCGGCCATGTGGTGCCCGAATACGTAGAAAGACTTCCCGGAAGGAAAGATTTGGCCGTCCATTCTTCAGATAATCAATCAATGCATTGGCCACCGCATCAGTGAGGGGAAGGACGAGTTGATTACCAGTCTTACCTTGTGGAATACAAATCGTGGCGGTACGCCAGTTGATATCGTCTAAGGTCAACGACACTACTTCACAAGACCGCAAACCATACGTAGCGACCAGTAACAGCATGGCATAGTTGCGAACGCCATGTGTATCTGTTCGATCAATAGAAAGAAGAAACTCATTGACTACCTTCCATGGGAGAGAATGCGGCAATTTTTCAAGTCGGTATACTCTGGGTGTATTAATCATTTCATGGAGTGGGGTCTGTAAGACTCCTTCGCTATACTTGAAGCGGAGAAAGGCGCGTAAATATCCCACCACGTGCTGCAGTGAGTACCGATTAAGGTCTTTGGAACAGGTGCCAAGGAACTCCTCGACGTGCTTTAAGCGTAGATCGGGCAAGGATTGTCCGTTTCTCTCGAAACCTATCGAATCAAGAAAACGACCCAGATAACTGATGTGGGACCGGATCGTAGTATCGACCAATCCTCTTACATTCTTCAGGTAACCAAAAAAACGCTCCAATTCAATATCCGAGCGGGTTCTGAGGATAGGGAATGGTGGTGGAAGTCCGTGGGTTTCATCAAGAAATCGCTGCAGCTGTCGAATGGTTCCCGCGATGCTCGGGCGATCGTGACGAAAATGTTGCCAGGCATTCTGAAAATCGTAAT
>CAZJQZ010000260.1:0-1874 GCA_964548045.1 uncultured Dehalococcoidia bacterium
CCCATATAAAACACTGCGAGATGTTCGTAACGCGGCGACATTTTGGCTTTATCTTTGATAAGATCGAATGTCAATCCCTTCGGGCCCTCCTTGATGCGCCAGATGTTTGCACCTACCTTTGTGTGCAGTCCGAGAATGTAAGGTTCACCTCTGAGTTGAAAGGATACCACATGCTTGTAACTATGAGACATCTTCCCCCTGTACATAACAAGTTTGAATCCCGTGCATGGATCGTCGTTGATGCGCCAGATGTTTGCACCTACCTTTGTGTGCAGTCCGAAGATATAGGGATGATTATTTAACTCGAAGGATGTGACGGCCTTATAATTGCTTGACATTTTAGCCCTTGTTACCGCGGGACTGAAGCCCTTCTTTGGATCGTCGTTGATGCGCCACCAGTTTGCAGCGTTGTCATTAGTCTTACAATACACCTGACCCAGTTTACTAATGGCACCCGGTAAGCAATCATCCAGTCCAAAGACGTACGTACCTGAACCCTGGTGGAAGGGGAAGAGCTGAAGCGTGCGGGCGCTGATCGCCGCGGCAGGCAACGGGAATGGTTGAAAGATGGCCAGCATAACTGCGAGGGAAAACAATACGGCAGGGAAACCTTGCTTGAGTAATTTGATGGTCCAGATCATCTTCTCGCTCCTTTCTTAGTTAAGGGTGAGGATAGATACTGAGGGTAGATAAACAGACTAGAACCTCCCCTCAGAGCAAAATGCCTGTTAAGAGGGAACTCAGCCCATTTTGAGTGGTATCCCCACAAGGCAATCTTCTGAGCGCAGTTCAACGGATGGAAGTAGGTTAGGCTCTGATATTGGTCATCTTAATGTTTACTGTCAAGGATACCTGTGTCTCAGAATCACCCCAAATTTGGTTACGGCTTCGTTCAGCAACCTTGAAAAATGGTGAAATAAAGACTTCCCAAATAAATCCTTCATTCAACCACGCCGGTATTTTTTCGACAAGCTTGCCAGAATCCTTATCCAACTATCTGGCAGCGCACTCATACCTTACATTTGGTAGTTGGAAGGTTTGACTTACCAGGTATTACACCACCAGAGCAGAGTCACGCAATCCAATCGGACTGTGGGATCAGGTATCTATACTGCAACCGCCGTCAGTCCAAGAGATATTGCTTGTACCATGAGCATGCCTTGCTAATGCTACTTATTAGCGTCCCACTATCTGATCTGCTAAGATTCCAACCGCTAATCCAAAGTATTCAGACTTGTTCCAAGCCAGGATCACACGGAAATTTTCATAAACAACGAAAGCTCGGCCTCCTTTCCCTCCGGGCTGCAGGATGGATCCGAATAAATCCGGTCTTTTCGGCAAATCCTCTCCGCCTACCCTGCGCACGCCTAGCCTCTGCCACTCGCTGAGCCTTTTCTGGGTTGCCAGCCCGAGCACCTCCCTATCAAAACTTGGCGGCAGCCTGACTTCCCTGCCCCACCTGTGACCTGTTGACCAGCCTGATTGGGAGAGGTAATTGGCGGCCGATGCAAAGGCATCCCCAAGGTCGTGCCATATATCTATCCGATCATCCCCGGAGAAATCCACCCCGAAGTTGTGAAATGTCGATGGCATAAACTGCAATTGCCCCATTGCTCCTGCCCAAGATCCCCGCATGTTGCCCAAGGAAATATGGCCTTTGTCTGCAATCCTAAGAGCCTGTATCAGTTCTTTGCGGAAATAGGTGCTGCGCCGGCTATCATGAGCGAGCGTCGCGATAGCATGGATAACGGGAAACGTGCCAGTGATAAGGCCAAATGTGGTTTCTATACCCCAGAGGGCGATAAGGAAGCGCGGCTGTACGCCGTAGCGTTGATAGACTCTCCCCAGCAATGATCTGTGACGGCTCAGCATGT
>CAZJQZ010000261.1:0-1850 GCA_964548045.1 uncultured Dehalococcoidia bacterium
CGTTCTATAGGAATGTCCCTTACAGGATTGTGATTATGCGAAAGGGTTAAAAAGTATTTGGGGATTCTCTCTGGTATCTTTGCAGGCAAACAGAAAAGGGGCGCGTTCCAAACGCGCGCTGATTGAAGTCAATCATTCCAAAACCGGAAGCAACCGTCCGGGGACTGGAAGCAACCGTTGCGGGATGCCGATCTTTTGTTGCTTCAAGCCGTTTACCCACTGCTTCAGGCCGTTTATCCATTCCTGCATGCCGCTCAACCGTTCCTTAAGATCGATCAACCAATTTCGGGGAAATCACGTCTGATTTCACTCATGTTGCTTCGGTTTAGCCGCTTTTGCATCCGGGCTTCGTTCCCGGCACAGGTCCGCATCAATGAGGTCTCTATTTTATCCAACATTTGGCGCCCCGGTTGGAAATTTCTATTGTTCGCTGCATTTTGTTAATAGCATGCATTAAGGAACTTCTGAATAAGGGGCGGGAATCAAGAAATCAATGAAGGGTAACTGAGAGCATCCGCTCTCATGTTGATTCTATCCGATGGTGTAATAGTTGGAGCCGATGCTCCAACCTGCCCATACTTGAAGGTTAATCAGCGGGTACTTAATTAATTCTGCTTAGTCAATGTATGCCGATAATAAAACCCTAGCTGCCGACGTGAACGTGAGGGGAGGAGGGGAAGTGCCCGGAATGAGGGAGTAAATGGAAACCGCCATGGCAGCAGGCAGGTCTGAATTGGTGATATGAAAAGGGGGCGCAGCAAAAGCTGCGCCCTTTTTATCTCACTGCATGAGGTTATTGATCAAATCCCCGGCCAGTTCCGAGGTCATGCCACCTGATTTGCGCGTGCAGATATTGGAAAAGCAATCCATTGTCGGCATGCAGAAATCCACACACCCGAAACTATCCGTGCAGCCGATGTGGCACTCCAGCGGGAAGAAGACGTAATGGCAAACCTGCGGGATCGCGCTCCCGCCCCGGCACAAGAGCATATCGGGACCTTGTGGCGAAAGCTCTCCCAACAGATATTCCTCCAATTGCCCCCCGGCATATTTAACCAAATTACCACCAACCCCTTTCACGAGCGCACCAGTCAGCGAAGAGGCGATAACCTCCTTCTCTGCGTGAAATTGCGAAATATTGTTTGACGCCAGTATATAACCCTCCGCCGCAGTAGTCTGTGCCAGCGCTTCAATGGCATCCATTTCCGCATCCAGGCTCAATGCAGAAGCAATCGTGCCAAATCCCACAGCAGCGGCAATGAATCGCGGCTGATCAGCACCACCTGTCTGGGCAAGCGCCACCAGTTCGGCAAAATCATCGATGGCATGTTCGGCCAGGAAATCGCGTGCTTCATCGTACCGTTCGCCGGTTGCCGATTCCATCCTGTTCAGCAAGGCTTGCAGATCGTTCGGGTAGATATCCGTGGTGATTTCCAATTCCTCCCTTTCGCGGGAAATGACTGCGTGGTACGCATCATGGGGATCTAAGGGCTTCTCTTTATCCGTGTGGTACACAGCGATGACATAGTCGTTCAGTATCCATTGAATCGGTATGAATTCGTGGAAGATTACCACCTGGCAGTTACCGGTATCATCTTCAAGGGTCACATGGGTCAGGTCCATCGACCCGTCCGCAGTGGTTCCCTGATAATACACACGCGCATCCTGTTCGTTCGAGATATAGAACAGAACGTCGTTCTCATTAGTTGAACTGAGGGTGATCACCGATTGACCCGCTTCGATAGGTTCCGCAGGGGTCTCGGTGGGAGCAGGAGATTCCGTCGGCATTATCTCGGGTTCTTCGCGCTCCTGCACATCACAGTTAAATCCCATTCGCATCGGAGGTGTTT
>CAZJQZ010000262.1:0-1842 GCA_964548045.1 uncultured Dehalococcoidia bacterium
AAGACGAAAGATGGTTACTTGTTACTCCCGAGGGTAATGCATTCTTGAGTTTCGGTATCAATCACTTACACCCCGGTTGGTGGAGACAGGACTATAACCGTGAGGCCTGGGAAGAGCGGCTGGGCTTAAACAATCTGAACAGCCCTGGATTTGGTCCGGCACTTAGGGCCTGGTTTCGCTGGATAAGCGTTACAGAATGAAGTATGGAATGAGCATGATTGAAAACCTCAAAATGATACAAGAAGAAGGGATCAGAAGATTTATACAGATTGAAAAAGAGAGATGGATTTTAACTGGACCAATGCATTTGGAACCGACACAACATAAGATCAAACGTTATGGTTTGGAAAAACAAATTTAGAAGACTCATGAGAATGTGTTATCTCGTCATCGGAGGATTGTTTGCGATGGCCATGGGGGCAGGCGCGATGGAGAAGGTCATCTTCGACACGGATACAGGCGGGGACATCGACGACGCCGGGGCCCTTGCTGTCCTGCATGCTCTCGCGGACAGGGGAGAAGTAGAGATCCTGGCTGTGGGTATCTCCAACGGACATCCCAATGCGGTTGCGTATATCCATACCATCAACGCTTGGTATGGACGCCCGGAGCTGCCAATCGGGGCTGTAAGAGAAAAGGATGCACCATACAGCAGCGACCGGTATATGGCCGGTGTGGCTGCCCTCGATCCGGAGGCGATGAAACCTGAAGATGTTCCGGACGCTGCTGTGCTCTTTCGCAGAATCCTCGCTGCACAACCCGATTCCAGTGTGATCCTCGTAACGGTGGGTCCGGCCACGAATATTGCCCGGCTGCTCGAATCGAAACCCGATGACATCAGTCCCCTGAATGGTCACGAGCTGGTCAGGCGGAAAGTAAAGTTCTATGCTGCTGGAGGAAATGGCGATGGGATGCTGCCCGGCGGGCGATGCGGTTTCAACTACCGGAAGGATGTTGTAGCGGCCCGGAAGGAACTGACCCTGATGCCCGTTGAGATTCCGATGGTATATGCCGGTGGCAACGGCAGAGAACTGAGGATTGGCAACTGTTACCGGGGTGTACCTGCGACACACCTCATCCGACGCAGTTACGAAGCCTACTTTGAGGGCAAGGACAATATGGACCGGCCGACGTGGGATCAATTGCGCGTGCTTTACGCCTGCCGCCCGTCCAGCCGGGCGTTGTTCGAGACTTCATCACCCGGCGATATTTCGCTGGGCGAAAAGTTCCATCTCTCCTGGAGCAAATCGCCCAATCGCAACAAATCTTATGCCTATGTGAGGGATTTCGAAAGTGTAAGGAAGCAGATCACGGAATTGATGATGGCCAGTCCGAAGGCGGTAAGGTAAATAGGGCGATAGAGAGAAGGGTTCCCTCGATGAACCAGGCAAAACAACCAGCTCACGCGTATGACTAACCGACGCCATAGAGCTAAATGGACAGGCTCTCTTCCTGGCGAATCTCCTGGAGATAATATTCTTAATAAAATGATTACAGACCGTGGGGTTAAAACCGGGGAAAGGACTCGGCGGTTTGCTTTCTCTCGCGTGGTATGCACTGGTGGGCTAGAGGCTGCTGAAACCCAGTATAAAACCTCGTTAGAGAATAACAATTCCACCATCTAAACCATCACACCGTCATCGTCATCAACAAGTAGAAACGCCAGTACGGGCGCCGGTCACTTTCACCGTTCTGCTGAGGAATATAGGGATCATATATCCAAAATTGGTATCTTCACATATGATAAAAAAAGTAATAGCAAAACGTAGAATTGACGACAGTTCTATATTGGACGATCTGGCTTATTGGCAAAAACGTTCACCTGAAGAGCGAATCTCTACT
>CAZJQZ010000263.1:0-1841 GCA_964548045.1 uncultured Dehalococcoidia bacterium
AGTCGTGGTGAGCCTTGATGATTCTTTTGCCGAGGCCTTCAGTACAATCCAAATTTGTCCATGACATATGATCCTTATACACGGTAACGTCAAAGTAGACTCTAACTTGGTCAAATCTGGAGATTTGCTCTGCCAATAACGGGACTCAAATCCGAAATTCGAATATCGAAATACGAGACAATTTCAAAATCCGAATATCAAATGACCAAAACATTCCGAGCAGTTATACAGTATCTGCTGGATGTTGTCAGGTTTTGAATTTTGGATTTTGGTCATTCGTAATTTGTTTCGGATTTCGTGCTTAGAATTCAATGTCATTAACTTAAGCAATAGGTTTATAGCTTGTAAAGTATCTCCTCTCCTGAGTTCTAACGTTTCGAGGATATGTTCGACCGGGTCGAACCGGTTCAGTTGTTTCCACGAGCAATTGAAGGAATTGCTGAAGGATTTTGAGTACTCTTTGAGTTGATCTTTGCAACAACACCACCACCAGGCGCTTGGATAACGCCAGGCTGTGGGCGAAATTGATTTGATGGGGGTGCTTGTGTTTGATACCGGCATTGATCAGGGCTTGGTTTATAGGAAAGCTAAGCACGGCAACAAGGTTTTTGAAAAAGATCTTGGCGTAAAAGTCCTGGTAGATGGACAGCACGGTTTTTCCGGTGAAGTTCTCCATCTCAAGGCGGCATTTGATCACTTTATAGTCTTCTTCCACCGGCCAGCGGTGCTGATAGAGGTTTGTGAACAGCTCATAGGGGTAGAGAGCGCAATCGAGCAAAGAGGTTGCCAGAAAGAGGGGTTCATCGCCGGTGGTGTCAATGCGAATCAGACGCAGCTTTAAGGATTGGCAATCGATGCCACGCTGAGCGCACTCGTGTGCTGAGGTGGGCGGCAGTGGCCAATCGATGATGGTTTCACGCCTGCCAGAGGCACACAGCGCTTTGACGGTAAGCAGGTTCTTGGGCATCCTGGCACAGAAGTGAGCCCCCTTTGAGCGGATGAGCTTGAAGAGCCAGAAACACGGATACCCCCGGTCCAGCAGAAGCAGGTCATGGGGCATCAGGAGGTTGAAAAGCTCTTGTGCCTGTTCACGTTCATTCATTGCTTTGGGGCCGATCAGGGCCCCGATGGACAGTTTGTTCAGGGTATCGAACAGCAGGGATGCTCGAGCCATCGGACAGGATCTTCCCTGACGAGGCTTCCACACCCCGAAGTGTGAAGCAATCTCCTGGATCCGGGGCAAACGGATCGTTGAGGAATCAATCGCCAGCAGGCGGAACCCCTGCCAGGTGACAGGGACGAAGGTTCGCTGGAAGGCCGATACCAAGCACTGGCCGAGCTCAACAAAGGCACCGTAGCTCACCTTTGCCCGTGCTTTGCTGAATGCGGCCTTAGACACATACCGCTCAGGGAGTTCAGTGCCTCTGAGGGCCTGGAAGAATTTATCCAGTTCACTTTGATAGGGGCCTTTGAGAAAGTCGGCAAGAAAACAGATCAGTACGTGTAAGGGCAGTTTACGGTGGCGGGTGAAGTGTGTTTCTGTGTTTCGATGGCGGGCAATAAAACTCTTAGAATGAAGAAGATTCTTGATTGAGGTGATAATTCCGGCACATAATTTGAAAATCATGTTCCGTGCCAACTGCTTTGTTTTTTCTAGAATCGATGCGCATAGTTTCCTCCTTGCAATGGTTACACGTGTGATCGCTGGTAGTGAGAAATATGCCATAAAACTCATCATTTTTCAACTAGTTATGTGATTTTCTTAAGTTAATGACATTGATTTCGTGCTTCGGATTGAGAGTCTTTTCACTTCATAAGCCAGAGCCAACTATCTCTGACCT
>CAZJQZ010000264.1:0-1830 GCA_964548045.1 uncultured Dehalococcoidia bacterium
TAATGAAGCTCTCTGTAGTGGATTGCAGAGTATCAAGCGGAACCTGAATTCGCGTAAAAGCTGGGGCGCGGTCGCCTCGGCATCCAGCTCTGCAGCCCCGACGGCGGGATCTACGCTACGCTTCGACGAGCTGGAGGTTATTGTAGCGAAGGCGAATAATAGGCGTTTTTTGTGAATGGAAAAAAGTCCATCAGTCTCGTACCGAGAACTCAGCCCACAGAGGGTAGTGATCGGAGATGCGCCACGAGAGTTGCGCCTTGGTCAGGTTATGTGATCTGAGGACGTGCTTGGTGAAATCGAAATTGCCTCCCCGGATATAGTTCATGGAAAGCGCCGGTGTGTAATCGTCACCTGTGAACCAGGCGATCTGGTCGTAGAACTTATTGAGATCCGGTCGATCCGGGTCGCTGAAGATGGATCGTGGAACTCTATTGAGATCCTCCGGCACATGGAGGCCCGTGGAGATAAAGGCATCATAAAGCTTGTCACCCCTTCGATCGATATTGAAATCGCCCAGTGCTATCAGCTGATGATCCCACGCGTTGATGTCTCTAGCCCATGTGGCAATCCAATCTGCGATTGCCTTGAGTTCAGGTATCCGGTCATCGGCTTTTTCACCGTAAATCACATGGAGTGCTACCAGTATGAAGGTTTTTCCCGCCGAGCGAAAACTAACGGCGTAAGGAGTGCGGGCAAACTGGCGATCCAAGGCATCGGGGCCTATTCGGCTCAACTGCTCTTCCGGGACGACAAGCTCGCAGGCCAATCCCGAGAGCTGTACCTTTCTGGTGTCAAACAGGAAGACCATGCGCTCCCCGTTTCCCTTATCGCCCTTTGTTACATCAGTAAGAATCAATCCCCAGTTGGGCCCGAGGACCTTGAGCATGTGGCGGAGGGCCTTGAGGTTGGCCCGCACCTCCTGCAGTGCAATAACATCAAAACGAGAGACGATTTCAGCTATACAGCGGAGTGCGTGAAGGTCTCGCTTGGGATTGTCAGCAGGTGCGGCCTCCCATTTGACAGTAAGATCACCAAAGGCCCGAAGATTCCACGTGGCGATCAGCAGGTTGGCATCAAGGATCTTGGCCGGGATTTCCTTGTCTAACGCAGCCCGCAGATCGCTGAGTTCGGCGGCGATCTGTTCTGGTGGCGGATTAGTGATTTTGTCCATGTGACTCCCGCATTTCGATTAGAGCTACCTTCTACCTGCTATAATCAAGGTGAGCAAAGGTAGACTGGTTTCCTCGTCCCTATTTCACGGGGTAGGAGAAGATGATGCTGGAGCAGGTCATACCCGCCTCTGCTTTCAAAAGTTCAGAAATATCAATAGCTTTAATCGAAAAATTTAAGCTTATTAGTAAGTCAATCGTCTTTTGATACCCCGAATGCATGCATATGGTGGAATCAATCCTAAGCGAGTTGACCGCAGCCGGTTCATCCTCGGCACGGGGATGATACGAAAATCCTTCAGAGGCTGGAGATTAAGCCAACGAGGGTTTACCAGCAAGGTTTCGTCGTCAACGGCAGTGCAGGCTGATTTGAGATGTAGACAACCGTTAACAGCTAAGGGAATCACCTGGTAGCCAAAAGGCTCCAAGATTTCTTTTAGGGTTTCAAAGCCAGCGATATTGGTGCGCGGTGAGATTCCAACGAAGACTTTCTTCTCAATGCACAGCACATCGCCGCCCTCGAGGGTCGCGGGAAGCCAAGTGTGCTCTATGTCTCGATAATGGCCCAATACCGATTCAACCCCAGGCACTTCTCGCCGTCGAGATTCAACCCCCATGCTTGCCATAATGGCAAGTTCGTCGAAAACCACGGCCGTATCCT
>CAZJQZ010000265.1:0-1781 GCA_964548045.1 uncultured Dehalococcoidia bacterium
AGGGAAGATTCAATTTGTTGCTTTGTAATAATCTCTCGACCGAATGACTGTCCCCATATAGCCCAAAATAGTTTCTTTACGTGATCTTCAACGTGCTTTTCTGGCCATGTTGGAGGATTATCTAATACCTGGGCAATATGCCTCGCCATAATCAGATCGGCTTTTCCTACCTCTTCAAGAGCAAGTGTTGATAGGTGAAAGGCAATATTGGGTAAATTTTCCTCGTCTTGAAGTTTTTTTGCTACTCGTAAAAGGTCTTTTGCATGAGAGCGACAAGCTTCAATTACCTTCTGAAGGTCTTTAGGGATATCCTTCATATTAACAACCTACTGTTGTGTCACCGGGCAGGTTAAAACCGGCCACCTGATTCTACAGAGTTTATAGATCATTTCTTTCTATTTGTCAACTTTTCGTTGTTTTTACCGTTTTTGAGATTTTTCAGCCGGTAGCTTCTGCCGGTGATGGTTATGAACTCGGCGTGTTGGAGGAACCGGTCGAGTATTGCGGTTGCTGTGGGCACGTCTCCGATGAGTTTTCCCCAGTCTTCGATGGGTCTGTTGGAGGTCATGATGGTCGAGCGGTTTTCGTATCTCCTCATAACGATCTCGAAGAGGTATTCGCCCGAACGTTTCGGCAGTTGTTTCATGCCCATGTCGTCGATGATGAGCATGTCGGGTTTGAGGTATTTCGCCAGCACTTTTTGCTCGCCGCCCAGCGTTTCGTCGTGCAGGAAGTCACGCACCACATCGAAAATTGACCGATAGAGTACGGTGTATCCGGCCTTTATGGCATGGTATCCAAGGGCCTGGACGAGGTGGGATTTTCCAGTGCCGGGAGGTCCGAGCAGAAGCACATCACGGGCTTCCCGGATGAAGCCGCACGTCGCCAGGTCGTGGAATTGTTTCCTCTTGATCGATGTGTTGAAGTGCCAGTCGAAATCCTCCAGGGTTTTGGTATCCCTGAATGCGGCGGCCTTTGTGCGCCTTTTGATGCGCCTGTGGGCGCGCAATTCCAGTTCATCCTGCAGCACGAGTTCGAGGAACTCGGCGTGATCGAGGCGGTTCGTCTGCTCCCGGTAGCCTTTTCATCTCCCTCTCATATAACGGACCAGTAATAACATACACAGTCTGCTTCGCTGCCAAATCACGGACTTTATCTTCTAAAATACGCCATGGTCCCTGATTGAGTGCTGATTTCTGAGGGGTAATGTTTGATAGGAAATTCGTTTCAGCCCAGCAACCAGTTCCCTTAAATGAAGCCAACGGTGCTTGATGTCCTCTATCTGTTTTCAGAGCCGCATGAGCGCCCTTATAGTCGGTTGGCTCCAATGTTTCATCGGGATCAAGCCACGGATCGGCCTTCCACACCCTTTCCAACCTTACTTCCTTGGTTATTGTGGCTGGCACGAATATGGTCTCGGAATTGAGCCTATAGGCTACCCAATCAGCAAATTTGGTACTATCGTTGGAGCTTAATGCATAGCAGTCTCGGATAATCAGGTCGTTGGTAGCCGGAGTGCCTGTCGGATAACCATAGAGGAAGTGTTTGCAGTGGATTTCGGGTTGGTATGGAGCCTTGGAAGTACTGCCAGAGGAGATAAGTAGTACCAACACAACGGAGAAGCTTAAAAATTGAAGAACTCGTTTCATTAAATCCTCGAATTCAATTTTACACGGAAAATCAGGGAAAAATCAAGTATCAGAATTTATATCCTAAAAATCTCCCATATTCCATTCGGTTAACCAGAAGGACCCACATCATTATATACCCTATATCTCGCT
>CAZJQZ010000266.1:0-1771 GCA_964548045.1 uncultured Dehalococcoidia bacterium
TTATCTTCAAGCTACTTCACGATTTCTTTGATTTGATTTTTGGTTTCCTCAGGAAGGCGATTGAGGTATTTTACGGCGTGACGATGGACAATGACTTTACTCATCAGATGGAATCCAGATCTACGTAAGCTTCTTTATTACCCCTTTCTCTATTTCTCTTGGCTTCATGGAGCTGTTGAATCGTCTCTTCATCGAGATCCCAACCCAGGAGTTCTTCTATCTTTCTAAAATCCTCGAAGGGTATGATAACCTCTTTCGGGTTGCCTTGTTCGTCAACAATATATTTTTTGTTGATGTCCATAATAAAAACCCCTATTTCAAGATATGAATTCTATGGAAAAGGATTTGATAAATCAAGCACATATTATCCCTCTAAACAAACGAGAAGCTTAGCCATCAGCCGAAATCGCGTTAAATAGATATGTCATCCCCGCATTTTCGTGACTATGGAGCACTGCGGAATTGCCAGCCCGCGCTGAGACGGTTGTTATGTTTCGGCCCTCGCTCCCCGGCTCTGCTGTGTATCAGTCGGCCCATTTGTCGGATCCCCCTCTAACAGCATCTGATTTAGGACCTTGCGCTCCTCAACTCCCGGTACAATACCACCGATATCTGCTTCAATCACCGTAACATTATCTTCTTTGGTAATGGTGACGGATGCCTTGGCTCGACCCTTCTGGTCTATGGCTGTGATTACCCACGTGCAGGTGATCGTTTCGCCAACATATACGGGCGCTTTGAATCGAAAGTTCATAAAAGACGCCAGCCATCCAATCTGTCCCCCAATTTCGGTAGCCATGCTTGCCGCGAGCAGTCCATGGCAAATCGGTGCCGAGAAATTCTTCACTTTGGCAAAACGAGCATCGAAATGAATGGGATTATAGTCCCGCGATATCCGGGCAAAACGAGTAACGTCATCCTCTGTAAAGGTTCGTGTAGTTTTAAATGAGTCCCCTATTTGAAGGCCCTCCGCAGCTCGTTCTCTGAGACCTGCCATTTCTCATACTCCTGTTTCGTGTTCGCAACCGAATCGTCATAGTGAGGTTAGGTAAAATGATAATCTCTGCCACAGTCCCGCAAATTGTTCCGGATTACTGGGATCAAAAGTGTTGGACGGAACGCCCCATTTGCGCATACTGATTGCAGCAACAAGTGGAACAAGGCGAACCGCTATTCACCCTGAATAAGCCATGCTCCAGGCGGAACCTGGTACTGAAGCTCTCTGCAATCGCCGGGAGGAGGTTGTTGTCCTGGCGGAAGATCAGGGTACCAGATCCGGCACATCCCAGGTGGAGGCATATGCCCTGGGGGAATATCAGGTGGCGGGCTCATGTAATGCGGGTGGCCCTGATGTATATCGACGCCGACCGATCCGGCCTCCCCTTCCACTCGAACCGTTCCCTGGGTCGCACAGCCTGCCAATACAAGCGCAACACCCATTATAGTTGCGATGGCCGTAAGGAGAGTCTTTCTACTGCGAGTCATGTTTCCCCCTTTCATGAACGAGCGCATCCGCAGATTCACGTACGCCGCATCATATCTGATTCCTGTCTAAAGCGGCGAAACTGATGCCGGTGTTTTCTTTCGATTATCGCTGCAATCTATCAAAAAGGATAACCAATGACTACCCAAATAGATCATAGCCCAGCCTCACGCTCTATGTCCGATCACTCTCCGTATTTTAAGCGGGACCCCATCAAGAATCAGCGCTTGGCTCACGTTCTTTTCACACCCACCCCGGGCTCATGCGCCCATTGGCTGTCTTACTGTA
>CAZJQZ010000267.1:0-1744 GCA_964548045.1 uncultured Dehalococcoidia bacterium
GACAGAGGCCGGCATGGTTACATTTACCCGGCTCACGGTGAATGGTTTACGTACAGAGGAAAATTTCATGCCGGGAAGAACCGGATTGAACACCACAGCGGGGGGGATGCCGTTATCAAGATCAATGGTACGGAGATAGCCGTATGTTTCCCTGAGATTATTGAGGCGTTCGACAATTGACTCACGCTCTGACTGTGTGAAGTGTAATCCCGCTATTTTTTCAGCCGCTGCAACCATTCCGGGTGTAATATCTTCGGCATCCTGTGCCAAAGCGGTGAGCGCTTCAGGAAGAATCGTTGCACCAAGACCGGCTGAGACGCATATATCGGCGAAACGCCTGCGGTTCATCTGTAATCTCCCGGAATCAATCTGGTGTCTTTGCGATTTATTCATAAAAACTCTCATTCATGCGGGAAGTCTTTTGCATATTTGCTGATCCATTCCACTGCAGCCTCTTTTCCTGAGAGTGTTCTTCCTTCCTTTTCCAGAATTTCTTTCTTGTACTGCTCGATATAATAGATTTGTTCGATCATACGAATATGATATTCTGCGTTCACATTGGTGAATTGAACACCTACCTGATAATGATCTTTATTCTTTCGGCACCAGACGACAACTCCCTCAGCTTCATAGACAGGTTCCCGAATAGGAAACCTGACTATGATTACCGATCCGGCTTCAATGTATGTATCGGTTCGAAAGCTAAGCCCTCCCCTGCTCACATCATTCAGATTTAGCTTTTTTGGAGCAGCTATTTCTTCTATATCATACTCAATCGGTAAGTCGGTAGGATGGCGAATATACTGTAGCATTGAAATGTATCCCGGTTAGAATATTTGTTTAATACATTATTCGCCGCCCTGTGCAGCAACAAAGCCCTGTGTCTGTAAACCGGTTTCAGATGGCGTTCCGGCGATCCGGGCGAGGTATGTTTCACCGAGTTTCTCGATGTGATTGCTGGCATTGTCAAAGTAGTTGAAATGCACCTGTTCTTCATCGATAATCGCTTCAAAAAGTTTCACACTGATGCTGTCGCCGTTTTCCCTGCACACCAGCAGGAATTGGTTATAAGCATCGATGGTATCGTCCTCAAGCTGTGCATCAAATGAAAAAATAGTCGTGACTTTCTGGCTTCTTTCAGCCTTTCCCGCATAATCAGTCGTCGGTTCCCCGCCTAATTCCTTGATTCGCTCTGCAAACGTCTCGGCATGGCGCATTTCGTCGATCGCTATGAGTTTAACTTTCGCAGCCATTTCCCCGTAATCCATGTCATCTAAATTGTAGTGCTGGTTCATGTACTGGGCAATTGCCTGCAATTCCATGCCGCGCGCCTCGTTCAAGACGTCAATAATCTTCGCCTTCCTCTGTTCTTTAGAATTTTGAGCCATGCTACACCTCCGTGTTTGTTTAAAGTTTGCTTAACGGTGGAACTAAGCTGCCTGCGCCAGCTGGCATGTCTTTTTGCTCCACCGGAAACCTTAGGTCTGCAAAAAGCATGACAGCCAGCAGGTCAGCTTCAGCGAATTGTTCTACATCCTTAATGTTATTTTCTATTTTATGGATACTCCTAAACTGCTTTAATATTTTCTATTGTGCTTTTATGATATTCTATTCACACAAATTCCCTTTGCCTAAATTACAGTCTGAACATAGCGTTCTTAAATTGTCAATTACAGTTTTGCCTCCTTTTGACCAAGGAAGAATATGATCACAATGAAGCTCAACACCTGGATGAGTTACTGGA
>CAZJQZ010000268.1:0-1735 GCA_964548045.1 uncultured Dehalococcoidia bacterium
CAGAGAACTAATTGGTGAGCATATTTCGCTTTTACACACACCGGAACAGATGCCATCAGTAGAGGCAGCAAATCAACAAGTGCGGGAAACAGGCGAATTTACGGGGGAAATCTGGCATGTTCAACATGATGGCACAGTCTTCCCCACCCTGATGTACAATTCGCTCCTTAAAGATAAAGACGGTAATCCAATCGGTATAGTCGGTGTCATCCGGGATATCACCGGGCAAAAAGGGGCCGAGGAAGCACTGCAGCAAAGCGAAGAGAGGTATCGATTGCTGGTCGATAATCTGGATCATTCGCTGACAGTTCATGACTCCGAAGGGAATATTTCCTTCATTAACAGTAAAGGTGCCATGAAGCTGGGGATATTGCCCGGCGATGTTATCGGAAGGTCACTGCATGATTTTTTACCTGATACATCTGATATTTATGTGGATAGAGCCAGGCAGATATTCAAATTAGGAAGAGGGTTTGAATTTGAGGATGAGTTTACACATTCTGCTGGTAAAAGGTGGTTTTATTCCAATCTTCAACCGGTCAAGGGAAAGGATGGTGCTGTTGTAGCTGTTCAGGCCATCTCTTACGACATCACCGAGCGCAAAGAGGCCGAACACGCATTGCGGGAAAGCGAAGAAAGATACCGGACCATATTTGAAACTGTTCCAGCTTCGATAATTGTACTGGACAAAGATGGGCAAATAATCGATATCAATCCCAATCATGTAGCCCGGGTAGCCAAAAACAGAGTTGCTAAAGAAGATTTCATCGGGAAGGATATTGTGACGCATCCGACTGTTGTAAATGCCGGTCTCACTGAAAGCTACAAAGGGCTTCTTGCAGGGGAATCTTTTGAAGAACAAAATGTGTATTTCCCAACTTTATTGGCTGGAGTTGACGGATATTTTAATGTGAAGGGAGTGCCTGTCTGCAAAAACGGGGATGTGATCGGGGCAATCGTAATCCACGAGGATATCACTGAGTACAGGAAAGCAGAGGAAAAACTGCGCAAACGCAATGAAGAACTTACTGCACTGAATGCTATCTCCGAAACGATTGCCCATTCGGCCAATCTGGATGAGATACTCAGCAACACGATGGACATGGTTCTGAAGATACTGGATATAAAGACCGGATGCATCTATTTAAAGGATAAAAACGGGGAATACCTGCAATTGAGTATCTATCGGGGAATCAGTGACGACTTGGTGCAGGAACTCTCATCTATTAGAGTTGGCGATAATACGGTGGGCAAAGCAGCCCAAACTGGCGAGCCCCTGTACATCAAGTCACTGTCTGATGCTATTGAAAAGATGACTGAAAAGGCTAAGGAGAACGCACTGCGGCAGGAACTTGAATCGGGAATGTTTGTTCCTCTCAAGACAAAATTCGGCATATATGGCGTAATGACTGCATATACCAGTAAAAACCGTACCTTCACATCTGAAGAAAGGAAGCTTTTGCTTACAATTGGGCACCAGATTGGAACCGCTATCGAAAGTGCGGGGCTGATGGAAGATGCCTCACGCACCAGAGCGCTGGAGGAAATCGAAGAACTGAGAGCAGCCCTCCTGGCAAATGTTTCTCACGAATTACGCACTCCTCTGACGTGTATCAAAGGCCTTGCGAGCAGCCTGATTCAGCCGGATATCATATGGGATGAAGAAATTCAAAAGGATTTCCTTGAGACCATTAACAAGGAAGCAGATAAACTCACAATCATAATCAGCGATTTG
>CAZJQZ010000269.1:0-1726 GCA_964548045.1 uncultured Dehalococcoidia bacterium
AACATCCAGAAAGCCGATATTGTAATTTTCGCCATCAAACCTGCCCAGAGCTGATTCGTCGTATAAAGTAAACCAATGGACACCAATACAATTTGGATTGGCGGCAGCATCTTCAAAATAAACCCTGTACGCTTTCGCCCGGTCCTTCTGATTCTTCAAATGACCGATACCGGAAGAGGGAAGTCCCACGTCCAGTGCACCAAAATGCCATTCGCCAATAATGGTGGGCAGTCCCAACATCCTGTTGATTCTCTCGGTAACATCCCTGGGCACCTTCTCAGAATAACTGTTAATACTGAATACATCGAATGCCTTCATCCCTTTTGCCACCCATTCGGGGGGTACCCCTGCATACCGGATCCCAAGGTTCAAATGGTGAGGATCAGCTTTCCGGCAAGCCTCTGCCAGGGAGGTGAAATACTTATCTGCCATCACGCTGCTGAATGATTCCAGGTCACGAAGGGCTGCTTCAGTGAACGAGGTTTCCCAGACTCCTGAAGCAATTGCATCAAAAGTGGTCTCTATTCCCCAGGAATTTGACAGCGCCTGAGCTGTTTGGTATCTCTCTTTTAAGAATTGAGCGAGGGCTTTCCTGGTTTCGCATTCGACCGTATTATACATCATGCCAACAGCGGGAAGCTCTTTTGAAAACCCCCATTTGGGCTCATTCATCATAAAGTAACCGATCAGTGCCGGATCGTTCACGGTTTCCTTCAGTGTGCTGGCGTACCCGGCAGCATCCAGGGCGAATTCAGAATGAAACACATCGGGAAAATCACGGTAAATCTGCTTGACATGCACAGGTTGAAAACCCATTGGCCTGACATAAGGAAATCCCGCAAGCCTTGCAAATCCCCATTCTGACCAGTTCCCCACAGAATTGAACCTCAATCGCCGCAATTCTGCCAGAGCGATATTCGCCCATTTTTTGCGCCAGCCATCCGGACCGAAAGTGCGAATAAAATTGGCAGCCAGATAATTAATGAATTTCTGATTCCTTCTTGAAGCACCGGTCTGAAAGATATCCGCATAATCCCCTTCACCGGAAGGCAGGAAAGTCAGGGCACTTTCCAGCTGTCCGTAAGCAGCAGAGGTGTCCACCCTTACACAATCTATCCCGCCTGACCAGAATGCATATCCATCAGGTTCTACAAGCCACCAGCGTTTCCCGTCATGATGGGTGGCAAAATATCCCGTTCCTTCTGTCAGTTTATTGTTCGCCTGTCCGCCCCATCGGGTAAACAGGTTTGGCCATTTTTGACCGGGTGCCTCTTCCAGTTGCTTCTGCAAACGAGCAGACATCTCTTCAGTGGTTTTCGTTTTTGCCGGCCACCGGTGGAGCGTGCTCTGGCCCAGAGTATCCAGAAGAGGACCCTCCGGTAAAATCGGATCTGTGATCAATGGGACATCTTCTTCGGTGGCTATGAATCCTGTCATGTTGAAAATAGTCGGTTTTAGACCTTTACGGTTTACATAAAACCGCATGCGATCCACATTTTTGAGATTCACCCGGTCACCGGAACAACGGGGTTTCAGAAAAGCACCTTCACGTTCGATTCCCCAGCGGTTCATATCGATCATATCCAGGGGCAGGCGGACACGCAACCCGCACTGGTTCAAGCAGGAAAAACGAAATTTGAATGCCGGACCATTTTCCCCCTCCCCGAGTTCTATACAAAAATTAGAGGCATTGTTCCCTTCAAGGAGCATATCAGAGGTGATAAAT
>CAZJQZ010000270.1:0-1688 GCA_964548045.1 uncultured Dehalococcoidia bacterium
CCTGGTATATGCGGCCCTGCTCTTTTTCATTTCTGCAGTGTTTTCAGCCCTATCGGCCAGCTATACCCAACTGGTCATTGCCCGGATGATCGGAGGCCTGGGTGTAGGGGCGGCATTAATCATCCCGCCCATGTACATAGCCGAGATCGCACCGCCGAAAATGCGCGGACGCCTTGTCTCACTCAACCAGTTGAATATTGTTATTGGACTGTCGGCTGCTTTTTTTACGAATTACCTGATCCTGCGGCTAGGGGATTCCGGGTCGGAATGGGCAACTGCCATCAGACTCAGGGAAAACAACTGGCGCTGGATGCTGAGCCTGGAAGCAGTTCCTGCCATACTCTATTTCGGATTACTGCTGTTTGTACCGGAAAGTCCCAGGTGGCTTGCCATGCAGGAAAAGGGCCGGAAGACTTTACAAGTTGAGAAAACAGCTTTCAGCGAGCTCTTCAAACCGGCCATCCGGTATGTACTTACCATTGGCATCGTCATAGCCGTATTGCAGCAAATCACCGGGATCAACGCTGTATTCTTCTATGCCCCGATGATATTTGAACAGACGGGAATCGGCACCGATGCCTCCTTTGCCAATGCCATTGTAATCGGACTCACCAACCTGGTTTTTACCATTGTGGCCATCCTGTTTGTCGACAAACTGGGCAGAAAGCCCCTGCTCTCATTCGGGCTGATCGGAATTACCGCATCCATGTTCCTGCTTTCCGCATGTTTCATGAATGCAGAATACCGTATCGACAGCCAGTCCCTCACCGAGTTGAGAAAACATGAGGATTTTGAGTTATTCCAGAACATACAACAGCTTGAAGGCACCGTTTTCACCAGTGATGTGGCGTTTAAAAGAGCCCTCGCCGGATTGGCGGATCCGTCTGTCATCAGAAAGTATGAAGGTGAGATTCTCACCAGCACAATCACCATCAATGAATGGCTTGTCCTTATCGGCATCATCGGCTTTATCGCTTCCTTTGCGGTCTCACTGGGACCGGTGATGTGGATCCTCTTCTCCGAGCTGTTTCCCGACAGGCTCCGGGGGATCGCCATATCCTTTGTGGGAGTGATCAATTCGGCAGTCAGCTTCCTCGTTCAGCAGCTATTTCCATGGGAATTATCAAGAATAGGGAGTTCCGGTACATACTTCATTTACGGAATTTTTGCAGTCGCAGGATTGGTGTTCGTATTGACAAAATTGCCCGAAACCAAGGGGAAATCACTGGAAGAACTGGAAGAGACCTTAACCAAGAACAGAAAATAAATGATTATTGAGAGAGCGAAATACATAGTCATGCTCCTGATCGCCACAGGATCTATGTCCTGTGCATCGGTCAACACATACCCGGAGCCCGTCAAGGTAGACCTGCGGGTGAATGATTCGGGTCATCATCGTCTGTACGTGAACGGTAAAGAATTCTTTGTAAAGGGAGCAGGACTTGAATTCGGAAGCATCGAAGCACTTGCCGAATACGGAGGCAATTCATTCAGAACATGGCGCACAAGGAATAAGAATGAGGATGCCCTGGAAGTGCTCGATCGGGCGCATGAGAATGGCCTGCTGGTTTTGATGGGGCTGGAGATGGGTCGTGAACGTCACGGATTTGATTATAATGATCCTGTGGAGGTGAAGAAGCAATTCGAATCTCTCAAAGGGGAAGTGGAGCGGCTAAAAGACCATCCAG
>CAZJQZ010000271.1:0-1665 GCA_964548045.1 uncultured Dehalococcoidia bacterium
GCGGTGCTCGACCTGGGGCTGGCTCAGCGCCTCTTCCAGAGAAAAGATTTCTCCAGAAGGGATTCCTTTTTGGTTTAAAATTTTTTCCCATTCCCTGGCTGGTCTGGCTGACAATTTCTCATTGAGAATTTCCCTAAGCGCGTCGCGGTTCTTTTTTCTCTCATCACGTTCCGCAAATCTCGGATCGGAGGTCAATTCCTCCAGATCGAGAATTCGACACAATGCAAGCCACTGCTCCTGTTTATTTGCCGAGATGTTCAGTGTGCCATCCTGGGTTTCAAAAGCGCCGGAAGGCGCGGCGGTAAAGTTCTCATTGCCCATTCTTTCGGGTTGAACACCGGCCAGAAGATAATTCGAGGCAATCCAGCCCATCATCGGCAGCAAAGAATCCAGAAGGGCTATATCAATAAAGCGCCCTTTACTGCTCATTTGCCGCTGGTACAAGGCTGCCACAATTGCAAGGGCCGCGTTGAGGCCTCCCACAGTGTCCGCTATCGGAATTCCACAGCGAAGCGGCCCGGTTTCTGTGGTCCCAGTCACCGCCATAAGGCCGCTCTTGCCCTGGATAATCTGGTCGTAAGCCGGCTTGAGTGCATCCGGACCATCCTGGCCAAACCCGGAAATTGCACAGTAGATCAAATCGTGTCTGATTTTCACTAATGCCTCATACCCCAGACCGAGTTGCTCCATTACATCGGGCCTGAAATTTTCAACAACCACATCACTAATACTGACAAGCCTGCGAAAGATCTCCTTTCCCCGGTCAGCCTTCAAGTTTAGAGTGATACTCTCCTTGCCCGAATTCTGAGCGATAAACGATGCTCCCATCAGTTTTTTGCTTAGATCCGGTGACGCGCCAAGCGAGCGGGCCAGGTCTCCGCCTTTGACGTTTTCGACCTTGATGGTGCGGGTGCCCAAAAGGGTGAGTATATAGGAGGTAAACGGGCCGGCCAGAACATTGGTGACGTCAACGACGACAACCCCGTCCAGGATTGATTGGCGGCCCACAGATGATTCTTTGCACATTGCGGATGGCACCCCTTTCCCTAGTCCCCTGCGAATCTAACAGATTAACACTCCTAAGGTTGGCATGAAAACAGTAACTTTTTAAATAATTTGATTGCGTTATATACGTTAATCATGATATTCCATTCAGCAGAACTATTTTACATTGTGTAGAATAAATAGGACTGGGTTTCTTGTCAACACTTTTTTGCAATTGGTTGAAGCCCATTGCCGAATATTGGAATTGAATGAATATTTATGGAGGTTTCATGAAAGCAGCCGTGTTAGTTAAGCCACATATGATACAGGTAAAAGATGTTCATGTTCCTGAACCGGGGCCAGGCGAGGTATTGATACGAGTAACCCTGGCTGGAATTTGCGGATCGGATTATTCGCTTTATACCGGGAAGCTTGTTGTCTCACTTCCCGTGATACCGGGGCATGAAGCAATCGGCTGGATTGAAAAACTCGGTTCCGATGTTTCCGGTTTAGCGATCGGGCAACGGGTCACGATTCAACCGAATTTTTCCTGCGGCGAATGCCGGGTCTGCCGGTCCGGACATGAAAACATTTGCCCGGCAAAGGTCCGGCTGGGAATCGATACAGATGGGGTTTTTGCGGAATATGTTAAGGTGCCCGCCCGTTATGTCTGGCCAATCC
>CAZJQZ010000272.1:0-1634 GCA_964548045.1 uncultured Dehalococcoidia bacterium
CAAATATACCATCACCAGTGATGTCCCCTGGCTGCGGGTTCAGCCTCCCAGCGGTCAATCCCAAGGAACCGCCCAATCCCACTCCATAAAAGCTAACATCGTCAACATGGGCTCCGGTTCATATAAAGGCGTGCTGTCCATAAACAGCAACAGCGCCGCCAATTCTCCTCAAACCGTCAACATCACGCTCGATATCACTCAGGAGCCTCCTCCGAAAATCTGGACCCATACCGGAGCCATGACCATCGAGGCCGCCGTCGGCGGCAACAATCCCACCCGGAATCTCGATGTGCGCAACAGCGGCGGCGGCATTCTGAAATATGTTTTGAATTCCGATGAATCCTGGCTGCGGGTCTATCCGACCGGGGGAACGTCTTCAGGTGAGATAAAGTCTCATCAAGTCACCGCTCAAATCGACGGCCTGAGCGCCGGAACTTATCACGCAAACATCACGTGCGTGGACAGCCGGGCCGCCAACAACCCCCAGGTCGTAAGCGTCACCCTGAAACTGAACACGCCGCCAACCCCCAACCGCATCGGACTCGACATCAATCCAAGCTCCGCCGTCAAGGACAGTACGATCAGCGTCCCGATCTCCATAGGCGGAAACGCCCTGGAGATCAAGGCCTTCGGCCTGACGATGTCTTACGACACCAACATGTTCGAATTCCAGGGAGTGGACAAAGGATCTCTGACCGGAAGTTTCGCTTCCGTAGCCGGTTATGGAACCGGAGTCATCAATATCGGGGGGTTCGGAGGCGGCAGCACCATCCCGGTTGGAAGCAGCGGAAGCATCGCCGTCGCCCACTTCAAAGTCATCGGCAGCGGATTCAGCAATGGAGACAACAGCACGATAACCATTTCTTCATATAAAGACGATATATCCGGCATGAGCCCCTCCTCATGCTCCGTTTCCTTTACCTACAAAGAATAAAGACAGGCATCTTCCTCTCCACCCTTCCTCTCGGAAGGTGCCTGTCTCCCTCCTCTAGGGTATTTGGGGAAGCATGCGATCTCGAGTATTGAAAAATCCACAGACGGGTATCGGCTAGCCTGGAAATCGAGATTTGAACTTAATTATTTCATATTGAAAGAGATAACGGTATGAAAATCATATGTCGCACATCGCCTTTATTCCAATCTTCCCCGAGTCTCTCAGAAATTTCAGTTCTTTCAACCAGACTTCAAGGGCATCCCAGGCATCTTTCTCGCTCCATTGATAACAATGCGTGAAATAATTCGAAATTCGTTTGTTTGACGACAGGTGGTTGAGCTGCTCAGTGCAAATATCCATTGTATCCGGAGATATCATTTGGGTCGTATTGAAGAACCGAAACACCTTAAAATCATAGACCCCGTACATTGGCCATTTACAGCCGATATTTCCTCTTAAGTTGCGGAATCCACCCTTTTCAACCAGAAGATTGAAGCCATCGCATTGATTATAAGGAAAAACGAAGCTCTCAAGTTTCAATCCCCATTCTTTACGTATCGTTTCCGCCATGCGAATATCATTAAGCATGGTTTCTCTTGAGCATTTTTTGTAAAAATAATGTCCGAATGAATGGTATCCGATTTCAAACAGCGGTTCTTCAGCTAATTTCTTTAACTCTAAGGGCAAATACCAGGAAGGA
>CAZJQZ010000273.1:0-1629 GCA_964548045.1 uncultured Dehalococcoidia bacterium
CCCTATGTCTGGCCTCATCCCAGAAACTGAGTGCTACCACAATAGGTGTTCGCTTGCTGAGCAGCTGAAGCGTAAGATTGAGGCTGCGTTCCAGGTTTGTGGCCTCTACAACGTTAAGGACCACATCTGCGTCTTCTCTGTCCATGAGCATCCCAACCGCTATTCGTTCGGCGTTATTGGTAGGATTCAGAGTATATGTTCCCGGAACGTCGATAAGCTCTACATCGTGGCCTGCGATGCGCATACTGCCTTTGACAAACTCGACCGTCGTACCTGCATAATTGGATACGATGACATGTGCACCGGTAAGCCGGCTGAAAATGGCGCTCTTGCCAACATTGGGATTTCCCATGAGCAGGATTTTCACTATTTGTGTTCCCCGGTAACTCTCACGAGCACTCTGGAGGCCATTCTGAAACCAAGAGCTACCTGGCTATGACCGTGCTTTAGTAATACAGGCCCTCTCATCCACTGCTCGCTGACTTTCTTAATTTCCTCGCCCTCTCTAATCCCGAGTGCCTCAAGCTTATATACTAAGCCACGACCACCGATTATTCTCAGTATCCGACCCCTCTCACCGGCTCGCATCTGAGCCAGGGAAACCTGACCATCTGTAGAATTTGTTATACCTTTATTGCCGTTAAATCCACTCATTCTCAACTCTTTTTTGCTGAGATTCATCAATAAGCCCACCTGTTGCCAACTCATAACCCGCAGGCAAGCCGGTAGCCTGTCCAATGGGTAACTAATATGAACCGGAAATGCTGAGCCTGCTTACACAACCTCAGATGGTCTATAACTACCCTATGAATTTAATACCTTAATTTCGCTGAATGTCAAGTCCCGCGGCCATATCATTAATTTCAGCATCACGTTTGACGTTTGACGTCTCCCGCCGACGGAAATAGTGATAAATCCGCATGTGTCAGGAACCGGCAAGCCCGCTTGCCTCGTTTTTTGCCTCTTCCAGCCCCGAAACAACACAACCGGCAAGCAGGTTTTTCAGTCTATCCAATGTAATTCTATGGGGCCGAATTTCTATTCCCATCCAGTCGGAGAATTCGAGAATCTTCTCGGGATGCTCTTCGGAATATTTCTCCCAGAAACCTATGCCATCTAACAATACGGCACCTCCGGCGTGTTGAGGGAAATTCTCATTGGCCTTGCCTTTATCCCAGTCCTGAAAGACGTAGTCTCGATAAATCATCCATCCCGGCGTAAGCCACCAGGTCTTTCTTCCCTCGCTGATTTCATATCTTTGGCTTTCACTGGCCAGCATATCCATGCAATGAGTTGCATTTGTCCTGGAGATTGAAATTCCGATTCCCTGCTCCTGTATCATTGTATCCATACTCTTGTAAGGATTATCAACATTGACGTAGCAGAATTTGCCGCCATAAACGATGATGATTTTATTGGAGTGTTGTTTGGCAAGATTGATTTTTTCTATCAATTGGCTTTCAAGCTCTTTCAGAACTTCATGCCGCCCGGGTGTTGTGTAGATAATCCTCTTGGCATCCAGGAAGCCCTGCTTTCTCAGATAGTTGAGTTCCGGGGCAAGCGTTCCACAAGATACTATGACATAATCTTGAAAAGATAGCTGTTCCGCCATTTTTTCGCGACCTCACC
>CAZJQZ010000274.1:0-1625 GCA_964548045.1 uncultured Dehalococcoidia bacterium
TGAAATCTTGAAATACTCCACTTCTATCTGGTACTAAAAATGGGATGTTGACACCGAAACCACACACATTTTTTCAGATCATAAAAAATGGAAAACTGGTGCGTATTCCACACATGTTTTTGCAAATAAATACCTCGAGAATTAAATTATTAAACACCCAGGGGGATTATCCTCGATCGAATTTCTGTCTTGTTTTCAGTATGAATAGACCCGTTATGGACAATCCGTTCGCAAACCGGAGACACAGCAATCATTGTCGTATTCGGCCGGCGCGTCATTTTTCAAGTAGCAATACGCGTTCTCGCCCTGGTACCCGGGTCGGACGAATGAGTATGAAACACAATTCGGATCATTGACGCAGGCCTGCACACAAGGAGCAGGATCATCTGCAACCATTTCTATCGCATTGTAATCTGAGCCATAGCGGTCTGTTCCGTAATTCATACACTGCCCTGAGGAACCGCTTAACCACCAGCCCGGACGAGCACAAGGATGATCACTCCCAACCGGGAAAGGAGTCCCGCACCATTTTCCACCTAAACCACCGGCAGCTCCTTCACATACTTTCACAGTATCAGTCCTTCCATAAAATTTTTCATTTTCCCAGGGGTTATATCCTTCATAGAAAGTACCATCCAGGGCGTGGGTATTCATGGTGTCGCTGCTGATTGACTCACCCACATTCCAATTGGGGCTCAGGTTGTTGTAATAGATCTCAAGCCCGCCACTGCAATCCTCCATCTTGGGGGTTACAGGGATATAAATGAGCTCCTCCAAAGCGCCCGGCACCACATATCCAGCTGCATCCTCCAGTTTTTCCTTTACAACATCCGTTTTATAATCTTCACAGTCATCATGGTTCGGATACATGCCATGCTTGTCTTCAGAAACGTAAATGATAGGATGGGTCGGTCCATAACCATCACCAACATCTCCATATGACACTTCATCATCGCTGGTTTGATAGATATCATCATAGTGCCGTTTCCAATAAATGGATTCCAGACGAGTGTTATCCCAATTTCCATAATTCACGATGAAGAAATAGATCACCTCTGTATCACCGCAGTGCATTCCAAAGAACTGATCAAAGGGATCCATGATCAAACCAGCGGCAGTATCGATCGGATCGGTAAACCAATCTGTCCAGCCCTGATCAAAATCAGCACCATAATCCATATCGTATAAAAAAACAAAGACGAGCATAGCACCCGACTCACCGTTCGAGAACGTTATCGGTGAGACCTGGAAAAGCGGAAAGACATTATTGCGGATATCATCCTGTTCACCCTCATCAAAAATCAGAAGCGGGGCATATATCTTCGCCAGTCGAAGTTCAGTGGCGTCATCGATGCCATCCTGGTCGAAATCGTTCGAAGAAAGGTTGGTCGGCCCTGTTTGTGAGCCAAGACTATTGCGCGCATGCACTGAAGATGGCACACTGAGCAAGCAAACAACAGCAATCAGAATTGAGCACAGACGTTGAAAACCTTTAATATTCACCGCTCCTCCTTATTCGCCTGAAAAGAACTCACTCCCGTTTTCCTTCCAGGTCTAAACAACAATTAATCTTGAATTCAACTTGTAAGTGCAACTTTGAAAGAATTAGAGCGGTAAGCTGAGGT
>CAZJQZ010000275.1:0-1612 GCA_964548045.1 uncultured Dehalococcoidia bacterium
CCATAAAAGATAAAACCGAGCGACCTAACACCGTTCCCTTTCCGAATACTATTTTCATGCATGAGTCAACGGCAGACTTGACCCCTTAAATCTCAGCCTTGGAATCCCTTCATTCGAAAAGACCATTCTAGGCCCATTCCACACCGGTACTTTCATGCTACTCGTTCCCGGATCAGATAATTACGGCGGCCCGGCCGCGGCAGGCATAGAGAACTCCATTTATTCATCAAATCAGCCTTCTTTTTTTATTTTTTTATGACCGTCCCCCATCCGTCCTGAACGGATCCAATCCGTTCTTCTTGGCACACTGAAGCGCAGCGGAATTCCCAGCCCGAGTTGATGCGGTTGTTGTGCTGATTCTTTAGGCTATCGTGAAGTAGTCATTATCAACCTGTTTCACTTTATAGGTTTTCAGTGTGCCAACTCCAACATCATAGTCAATCATTAGTTCACTTAATCGCCTGCCATCAATAAGGATAATCTTTTTCTCTATCCCTCGCACATATTCCTTGGCTTCAGCAGTGAAATTTGAAGTTGTGATAAAGACACCCTTTCTTGCATGTTTGCTTTCCAAACTTCCCGTGAACTTCTGAATTTCTGGCCGCCCGACTGGATTATCCCATTTCTTTGCTTGAATACATATTATGTCGAGACCGAGTTTATCCTCTTTGATGATTCCATCAATTCCCCCATTGGCTGGCCTCTGGGTAAGGTGATCTTCATCATATGGATCCCCATAACCCATAGCCACAAGAATATCTTTAACAAGCATTTCAAAAAACTGCCATGTACCTTGCTTTATTTTGTCAAGTAACTCATCCGCAAGATTCTCTTTATGGATCTAATAGGCAGAATCAATAGCATCTTCCGGAATACTCTCTGTAGCCTTGTCAGGGATTGCTTTATCCACCTTTTTGTATCGGCTCTGGATAAACTCATTGAACTCTTTGAACTGCCTAAGTTTCTCAACGGTGATCCTTTCCGAACTATCTTTAAGAAGAGAAAGACCTCGATTGGTTATTTTGAACCTCTGGTTACCGGTCTTCTCTAGAACGAGCGCTTTGACAAAATATCCAATTGTACCGTTGATCATGATCCGAGCCCTTTTAGGCGTATCTGCTTGCAGCAGGGCGAATCCGGCTTCAAGATGCGCGGGAATCTCCTTGTACGAGTGTTCTTCACCATCTTCGAAGAGCTTCAAGACAGGCAACATATAATCCTGTAAATTAGGGGCTTCGTTCATAGTGTCTCCTTCTTGCAGCACAACGTCCTGGATCATGGTTTTTCTGATTCGCGCGCGAATCAGAAAATACCATGCATCCGATTGTTGGCCTCAGTCATCCAATCTCTTGTCATGAAATTGATAATACTGCTCAGCATGTCCCCATCTGCCTCGCTGAAGATTAAGGCGTGGTTCCGCGATTGCGATAGTTACTGCTTCAAGGATGTTCAGGGCTTTGGGCATGTTCTGATGTACTTGCGCCGTATCAGTGGCGAGCTTGTGCTGTTTCGTGACCCATTGGGTTCCAAACCAAGAAAAGCGATCCCATCGCTCGACTAAGTGGTCTGACAGATGGAACTTCAAGCGGTTGAATAGTCTGTCCGTGCCCGC
>CAZJQZ010000276.1:0-1568 GCA_964548045.1 uncultured Dehalococcoidia bacterium
TGCCGCTTGTGCAATAGAAGTGGTTACTTTGGCCCGATCATGGTCAATCAGACCAAAGTAACCCACAGTATTTACATAATCGTACTGTTTAATAGCTCCACCATTCTCATTGACTGCTTCTGAGTCAAGAGGTATAACCTTTCTTCCTCCGCTTGGTGAGAACGATTCGATCTGAGGCGAGGACATTTCTATAGTGGGTATATACCCTGGGAATACAAAATCATCTTCATGGATGATCTGTACTTTCCCATTGAAAGCCACTGGAGAGAACCATTTTCGGGTATACAAATTTATTGCATTACTCCATAGTTCAATTCGGCTCAGTATCTGTTTTTCATCAGCACCTTTTAATTCAGCGTAAGAACTTGCCTCAGCAACAGTGCAATATCTGAATGGATACACTATTTACTCCTTGTCTTTTTCTGACTTCTTTTTGGAGGAAGACTTCTTAGCCTTCCCGCCGTCATCTTCGGCATCTCCAGCAGTCTTTGCACCTTCTTTGCCTTTAGAGACGGTGGTTTTGGAGGCAGACTTTTTATCGTCTGCCCCCTTATCACCCAGCTTCACATAAGACAAAGGAGTTCCTGCCGGTTTGTTCCTCGACGGAACAGAAGGCTCTACGGGTTTCCCGTTTGAGTCAGTTTCCACGAAATCTTCATTGCAGGCGAACCATGCAATGTCGGGAACGGTATCTACAGCAACGTGATTTCCACCTTTGAACCTGTAGATCTTTTTCCCGTCGGCAGAATATCGTGCGTACTCATTCTCACCGAGAAATTTGAAGTATTTAACTTCAGCCATTACAAAACTCCTTCTTCAAAAGGAACGATTAAGAAAGGTCAGTCAAGCGGACATTGACACATTTAACAATTGCGTCGATGTTTTCCACCTTGGCATCAACCTGGTTATACACGATATTCTCAATCGTGTCCGTCTTTTCTTCGAAATTCGTATAAATACGTGTTCCCTGAAGGATACCCCATACGAAGTTTTTCGGATTGGCAAGCCAGATGAAAGAACCTTCATCAACCGTACCATCAGCAGCAGTACCAGAATAGGTAGCCGTGGCAATGATAGCTGTATTGAGGAGGAAGTTCTCAGAAGGAGTACCAGTCGCCTCAACCTGAATGTTATAGGCTGCGCCACCTTCTGTAGTCTCAAGGCGCAGACGGCCATCACCGTTATCTTTCGCAACTGCGAGAGCGGAATTGGCAACGAACTGGGCGTTGATCTGGTTTGCGATTTCTGAAGCGTGCAGAGTCCCTGGGGTCAGGGTAAACTCTGTGATACTGTGAGTACCACCACTGTCAACTACAGTGAGTTTCACGGCATCATTCTGCCCTGCGATCACGTCAAACGGACCGTAAGCAGCCCCGATTGCTGTACCGGGACCAGCAGAACCGGGATAAGAAACAGGCAGATAATCGGGGATCATCGGAACCTGCATGATGGGAATGCCGAGCGGATTGACGCCACGGCCCTGAACAGCAGTTACGAAAGAATCCGCAACTTTCTGTTCTGCCAGCCAGTCTACCCAGTCATCATAAATCGAAGGAGACATGATCCAC